>JBEKJD010000243.1:0-6818 GCA_050011415.1 Dissulfurispiraceae bacterium
AGAGTTCGCCTTTTGAGAGTACTACCGACATCCTGAAGGTTGCCGGATTCGACAAAATAGGACAACAGTTCCCTTTGGGATATATATCAGTAAAGGGGACTTCCTTTCATGTCATTGCAACGGCTTCGTCCGGTGGTATAAGCAGGATTATTGAGAGCGTTTTCGATGTAGCGGGAGGTGCCAGACTAGTGAGGTATTGGAAGGAAACATGAAGGCAGCGTTCTTTGATCTGGTTGGCGAAGAGCTCACCGTTTTTACACTCGAAAAAAACGGCACTACCTATGTATCCGGAGTCGCGTCATCCATACCGCCATCCGAGGAATATTCCGAATCCTGTCTAAGCCTGCCACTCAGCCTCCTTAATTTCAGGGTAGTGGAAGTCCCGTTTCAGGATGAAAAGAAACTGAGGGAACTGTTGCCCTTCGAAATCGACGGCCTGATATTAGGCGGCCATGATACCATTGTGTTTGATACTTATCCCCTGCAAGGGGGGGATGAGAAGCACAAAGTACTTGTGGCATATGTTCTGAAAGATACGCTGAGGACACTTTTAAACAAACTGAAGTCATCCGGGTTCGATCCAAAAGCGGTAACATCTATTGAACTTTCTGACGCCATAGGCTCCTCGGCTTCCGAATCCGAGATTATGGGACGTATCCTGTTGCCGGGGACTCTTGTGCGGGAAGACCGGGCCAGAATCGCTGTAAAAGAGATGGAAAGCCCTACCGTCAACCTCAGAAGAGACGAGTTCGCTTATACCGCAGATACCGAGAAGGCAAAGAAGTCCCTGAGGGTAACAGCGCTCCTTGCAGCACTGTTATTCGTTGTTTTTTTATCGGACATGGTCTTGACGACATGGTCCGTAAAAAGTGCTAACTCCTCGATAAAGGATGATCTCAGAAGGACCTATCTCAGCATATTCCCGAACGAAAAAAGGATCAGCAGCGAGGTCTATCAGCTCAGGGCCCATTTGAAAGAACTGCAAGACAAAGAAAGCACCTTTATCGGGGTTTCGCCTCTGCAGGTCCTGCTTGATCTGACGCGGCTCAGCAGGCCCGGCGTATCCCTGAATGAGATAACTGTCGACAGGGACCTGATCGTAGTAAAGGGCGAATGTCCGTCTCTAAGCGATGTTCAGAAGATTAAAAGCGACCTTGAAGGGTTCCTTGCATCTGTTACAATATCCGATACAAAAGCATCGGTCCAGAACCGGACACTTTTTACAATAACAGGGAAAGAGAAAAAATGACACGGGGACACGGAGACACGGAGAAAAATAAGACACGGGGACACGGCGATACGGGGACTCGGCAAAAAAGACTTGTTTCTGTTTTTTGTAGTTTCCCCGTATCTCCGCGTCGCCGTGTCCCCGCGTCATTTATGTTTTCTGTGTATCCGTGTCATCCCGGGAGGGTGAATTGAAACTGAGCATGGAGAAGAGATATATAGTACCGGCTGCTGTTGTGCTCGCCCTTATCCTGAGCATAGTGATGGTCAGCGTCTCGATGTCGCTCAAGAAAAAACACTCAGCGTTATTAGAGCAGCAGAATGAACTTATGCAGCTTAAAGAACAATACCTGACCCTTAGAGACAGCCTGGCTTTCGTCGAAAGCAAGAAATCACTTACAAAGGTAGCGGGCATAACCCAGGCAGTCGATGAGATTTTTCGGTCGCTGGGGCTCAGCCAGAAGGTGAAATCCGTCAAGTCGACAGGCACATGGGACAGAAAATATGCAATTGAAGATGAAGCCGAGGTCCAGCTCGAAAAGGTCAATATGAATGAGATGGTAAATATATTTTACAAAATAGAGAACGCACCCATGATACTGTCCATAAAGAAAACCGCCATGAAAACATCCTTTGACAGCCCCACCCTTATGAATATTACCATGACTGTAAGCCTGATCAAGCCGAAATAAAACAGGTCATAGGTATAGGTAATATTATAGTGGTAATGCCAAAAGTTTCATGAAAAAAAAAGATAAAGCATGAAACGACAGGTCGTCATTCCCGCAAAGGCGGGAATCCATTTTAAAAACATGGATGCCCGACTCATGCACTCGGAGGAGGAAATGATGAGAAAGATTTCTTTTGTAATAGTTTTGATGTTTGTGTTGAGTATTACAGCTGCATGTTCAGGTAATTCGCAGTTGGACGGCAGATGGAAGACAGCTGGGGCAACGGCCAAAGTAGGTGACTGGTGGATTTTTACGGGACCTGAAGTGGGCATTTATGGCGCGGACCCGAAAGGGGAGGCAGGTACCCTGTTCTTCAAAGCCAGATGGGAAAAAGATCCGAATACAGGCAAAATAAATATTTTCCAGGTCGGCCCCGGCGGCGCTAAAGTAATCCGCTTTTCCTGCGTATTAACTACTCCTGATCAGCTTGACAGCGCCGGCCTCCGCTATAAACGCGTCTCCAAATAGCGGAACAGCAGTATGTATAATCAATTCCCGCGGGCATTTTTCATTTGCTCTGTCTTCTGGTATACGGACAAAAGACGATTATGTCCTTCCGCAAAATCGGGTCTTAATTTAACGACAATCAGATACTGCTCCATGGCCTTGTCAAGCATATTGAGACCCTCATAGGTAAGGCCCAGATTAAAATGCGTCTCCATTGAATCAGGATTCCGATCAATGACAATCATATACTGCTCTATGGCCTTGTCAAACATGCGGAGGGCCCGATAGACGTTGCCAAGATTATTATGGACCAAAGGGTCACCTTCAGGGTCCCTCGCGGCAGTGTAACTCCACAGGCTCAGGCTGTCTTTCCATACGGCTGTCTGTTTATAGGTCAAAATTGACAGAGAACCCACGATCAAAATAGCAGCAGCAATAACCAACACTGCCCATGTTCCACGCCCAACGCGGGACTTTTTCCAGAGCTGTGCTGCAATTAGACCAATCAGAATGAACGGGCCGATACTCGGCAGATAACTATACCTGTCAGCCATTGCCTGGGTCCCCACCTGAACGATACCTATGACGGGGAGCAATGTGATAACATAATAACCCCAGGCAGCCAGCCATAACTTTTGCTTCTTCACCATAATTAGACACGCCGCCGTAATCCCGAACACTATAATCACCGATAAAAAATACTCCGCAGAAAAAAGTGATATGTTCTTGTGATATGAATAATACGGTATCAGATTCACAGGCCATACCATTTTCCACAGGTATGACAGGAGAGATTCAGCAGCCACAAGCAACCGTGAGGACAGTGGTATTACCTCGAAAGTTTTTATTGTCCCTCCCGCCTTTTGCGCCAAAACAGTCAGCACTGACGAAATGATACTCAGTGCTATAAGCGGGACTTTCTCAAGGAATGCAGACAGGAATGATTTTACGGAACTGATCCTGTTGAATGGATGCCAGTCCAAAATAAGCAGGACTGCCGGCAGGCTTACTGCCATAGGCTTGCTTAACAGTGCCAGGGCGAACAAAAAGACGACAAGGAGGTAGTGTTTATTCGTATAAGCCAGAATGCTGAGCAGGAAAAACATTGCGCACAGGAGGTCCTTTCTCTCGGATACCCAAGCCACTGACTCAACATGAAGAGGATGAAGACCGAACAATAAGCCTGTCACCGCAGCAATAATCAGGTCCTGTGAGGAGTGACGAGCAGGATTCTGCTGCCGGGAAGCGTGCCAGGTCTCTAAAAGTTTTACAACCAGGACCACCACAAGAAACGTATTGACGGCATGGAGGATATTGTTGGTCAGGTGGTGCCCCAGGGGATTCAACCCCCACACAGCATAATCCAGGGCATGCGACACCCATGTAAGCGGATGCCAGTTGGCGGCATAGAAAGCGGAAAAGGCCCATCTGAAAAAAGCTGCGTTAAGGGGATGTAAGTACGGGTTATCGAATACGTAGAAGTTGTCATCCCAAATAACGAATTCATTATGAAGACTGGAGAGATACACTAAAAATGTCAGCAGAGAAACAAGGCCGGCAACAAAGTAATTGAATCGCGGCGTCAAGTGGACAGGCGCGGCAGCGCCTTGCATTCCGACGCCGGCCGCAGAAGTTTTTATATTTTTGACCTTCATATTACCTTATAATTCTAATGAGCTTCCGCGAAATGAGGATCGAGTTTAACGGCAATCCGGTATTGTTCCGCAGCCTTTTCAGGCATGTTCATCGTCCGGTAAACATTGCCCAGGTTCCAGTGGGCCTGGACGCAATCGGGCTGCAGCCTGATGACAATCAGATACTGTTCCACGGCCTTGTCAGGCATGTTGGAATGTTGATAAATCAAACCAAGATTATTATATGCGTCAGCATAATCAGGCTTCAATCGAATTGCATTCTGATATTGCTCCAGGGCTTTGTCAATTACGTTGAATTTGAGATAGAGAGTACCAAGCAGAAAATGAGCAGGGGCATAATCAGGATGCAATCGGATCGCAATCTGATATTGATCCAGGGCTTTGTCAATCATGTTGCGGGTTTCGTACTGACGCGCAAGGTTGATATGCGCAAGTGAATCCGAAGGTGATTTTTTTACAGTGTCTTCCCATAGTCTTATACTGTCCGCCCACAGATCATTCCGCAAATACGCAGCGACTGAAAAAACTCCGGTAACAAGAACAAGCATTATCAGTATAATACGAGGGACGTGAGACGTGAATTGTGAGAGGAGAAACCGTCCCAGCAAAAAGGCCCCTGTAACAGCGCAAATAATGACCCCTACCGAGGGCATATACACCCGATATTCGCAGATGAGCATCCACAGCGGAATGACGCTTGACTCCACAGAGATGGTGATGAAAAACCACAGTATCCCGAAGCCCATAAGGCGCAATTCAGGCGCGCCACACGAAGCTGAGAGGTTGAGAACTTGTGAAGGTGAGAACTTTTCAAAGGGTTGTTGCCCAACTTCGCAACTTCCCACCTTCTCAACTTCAATCTTTTGCCTTTTGCCTTTCACCAGGTACACTCCCAGACTAAAAAGCGCCGTGAGAAATATAAAAGACAGTAATACCGGGGGATCGAAGAAAGACTTACACAGCGGGTAGTCATAATCTAAATTCTGGTTTATCGGAAAGAAGAGCAACCGCAGGTACGTGATTATGACCCTGAACTCAGTGAGAAGGTAATCGGGCTGAGGGCGTATCTGTCCGTATGAGCCTGGATCAAGCTGAAAAGAGTCACCCGGACTCGTGTGCGTCAGAGGTATGATAAGAAGCGTCAGGAGTATCGGGGCAAGATAAAGGAAACGCCGGGAAAGAAGGACGGGGGGGACAGGAGACGCGGGGACGCTGGGAGAAGGACTGAAAAAGCAAAATTCATATAAGACAATAACAATGGGCAAAGTAAAAGCATTCTCCTTTGTCTTCATGGCCAGCACCGCTGAAAGAAGCGTTATGGCGTAAAAAGACCAACGCCCGACTTTTGCGATGTTACAAAAAGTCTGGAAAAGCGTTTTTTCGTCATTCCCGTGAAGACGGGAATCCAATCTTTTAGGGTAGTTGCTTATGCCCTGGATACCCGCCTTCGCGGGTATGACGACTTTCTGCGGGACCATCACACGCTGATTATCGGTTTCTAATCTGAACCTTATATAAGCTGTCAGAGAAAGCAGATAGAAAAATGCCACGAGAGAGGCAAACCGCTGCATAACATAGGTCACTGCCTCAGTCTGCAGAGGATGGACCGCAAACAGCATGGCGGAGAAGAAGGCAATCCCGGCGGTATTGCCTGAAGTTGAGAAGTTGAGAGGTTGTGAAGGTGTGAACTGCTCAACTTCACAACTTCTCAACTTCTCAACTTCATTTTTTTGCTCTATGCCTTTCATAAACGGTGTCCTGAATGTCAACAAAACAAGCAAATACACCAGAATAGAGTTTGCAATATGGATGGCGATGTTGACAATATGGTAGCCGGTCACTGAAAAGCCGTGGACCCTGTAATTGAGCGCAAAAGTCAGAAAGGCTATGTACCTGCGCATGACGAAGTTATATTGACCAGACCATTGGCCTTCCGACGGATGCGCGAAGTAGCGCAAGTCCTTTACAAGTGGATTGGCCACCAGGTGCAGCCTTTCGTCCCATTGAAACGGAGCATTCAGGGTATTGGAATATACAATGATAATTACTAAAACAATGCAGGCGATGTGAAACCGTGAATCGTGAAGCGTGCTTCCAAAGCACCTACTGTTGGTGAATCGTGAAAAGAGAGTCCTCTCACTTTTGTCGTTCTCTATGCCTGTCTCTTTGGTTTTTATTTTTTTACGTTTCACGATTCACGTTCTTCAGTGTGATATCTTATTTAGTAATTCCAGCGCCTGTTGATCATCCGGCTTAATCTTTAATCCTCTCGCCAATTCCTGTTGTGCCTTTTCCATCTGACCCATTTTATAAAAGGCCGCTCCAAGATAGAAATGCGCTTTGGCTAAATCCGGCTTCAACCTGATTGAGGTCATAAATTGCTCTTCAGCCTTGTCAGGCATGTTGAGGTCCATATAGACACCCCCAAGATTATAATACGCATCCGCAAAATCAGGCTTCAGGTTGACAGCAATAATATACTGCTCCATAGCCTTGTCAGGCATGTTGGAGAATTGATAAATAACACCGAGATTATTGTGCGCCTCAGCATAGTCGGGGGACAGATCGACAGCAATCAAATATTGCTCCATAGCCTTGTCAAGCATGTTGCGATTGATATAGACAAGTCCGAGATAGTTGTGGATCATAGGGTCTTCAGGGTCCCTCGCGGCAGTGTAGCTCCACAGGCTCAGGCTGTCTTTCCATACGGCTGTCTGTTTATATGTTAAAAATGACAGGGAACCCACGATCAAAATGG
>JBEKJD010000244.1:0-4715 GCA_050011415.1 Dissulfurispiraceae bacterium
CGATGGGATGCAATATGCCTGATTACTATGTAAGGATGGGATTAGGAGAATCGTTTAGCGACCTGCCGCGTTTGAATGCTCTGCCTGCAGGATACTATTGGATTAGATCTGTTGATACAAAGCCAGTATTGCTCCATGAAGAATAATATCAATGAGGCGATAACAAACGCAGCGCTTGTTATCCTGGACTTTGACGGGACCCTGGTAAATCTTGAAACTGACTGGATAGCGTTAAAACATGAACTGCGTGACTATTGTTATAGAGAATTAAAGATAGACGAGTCTTTTGAAAACATAGATGCCGGATTATTCAAGATTAGGCATAGAGTAGGAGAGCCGGAATTCCAGAAGCTTTTAGAAATAGTATCACGCAGAGAGCTTGAAGGATATCAGGGAAAGTATATAGAAATGACTGTCAACATATTGCGTAATGTGAAGGATATAAAGAAGATTGCAATTTTTTCAAGTAATTGCAGGAAAACAATAAAGCGTATTGTGTCTTCATTGCCGGTGCATATTGATTTCATTGTAGCAAAAGAGGATGTAACAAAACCTAAACCTTGTGGCGAAGGCATCCGGAAGATTTTACAATATTTTGGTATGAAGACTGAAGATGCCATTTTTATTGGGGACAGTGAAAATGACATTAAGGCTGGGAATGATGCAGGGGTAAAGGCCGTGTTATTGGAGAGCATGCGTGTTTGATTTATCCGAGAATATGCGCCTGCAGCATGTTTCGGAAACTCACAGTTATGGAGAAGGGTTCAATGGCAGGCTCGCAAAGTACCGGGCGTTAATGATCAGAGAACTGCATGTGAGAGGCGGCACTTTATTGGACCTTGGCGCCGGTGAGGGGTTACTGACAAAACTTATCGCCAGGGACTTTGATTGCATTGAAGTAGTAGAGGCATCACCGCTTTATATGGAAAAGGCGAAAAGCGCCCTTGAGGGGTATCCGGCGGTGTTTCACAATAAGCTTATAGAAGATTTTGATTCCTCCTCCGAATTTGATATAGTCCTTGCCTCAGGGGTACTGGAGCATGTAAACGAACCGCAAAGGATACTGGGAAAAATAAAAAAATGGCTTAAAAAAGATGGAAAATTTATTGGGCTTGTCCCGAATGCTAAAGCATTTCATCGACGGATAGGTCTGCAAATGGGGTTGATCAATGATTTGCATGAACTTGGCCCGCAGGACCTAAAGGTCGGTCACCGGCGGTACTATGATCTATCCATGCTCAGGGATGAAGCTTCAAACGCGGGGTTTTCTGTTGTGAGATCAGGCGGTATTTTCTTTAAAATACTCCCCAATGCACAGATGGAGCCCCTTTCAGAAGAATATTGCGACGCGCTGTTTTCAATCGGAAGGGATTTCCCGGACTTGTGCGCCGAGATTTTTATCGTATGCAAAAAATGCACAAATGATTTTTAGATGATTGCCGAACATCCTACTTTAAGTATTATTGTCCCCTGTTATAACCACGAAACATTTATAGTTGAGTGTCTTAATCAAATCAGGGCCCAGGGTTTTGATGATTACGAAGTCATTGTTCTGGACGACCATTCCAGCGATCGGACTGCGGCTGTAGTTACAGAGTTTATCAGGAAAACCGGCGACCAGCGATTTCGTTTTTTCCAGAATGAAGCGAACCTTGGGTCTACGAGGAACTTCAACAAGGGGCTAAATCTGGCGCTGGGCTATTATACATGTTTCGTTTCAGGTGACGATTTCTGGGATACTGATTTCATAGCAACTGTGATGAGTGTTATTCTGGAAGGACGCCTGGATTTTGCTTTTTGCCGGACGGCTATAATAAATGCTTCAGGAAAAGAAATAGGCCTGATACCCGCAGGACAACCTGTTTTTCACAACAGTAACGAAATTTTTATCGCCATGTTGAACGGCAATATAATAGCAGGGCATTCAATAATTTTCAGAACAGCTGCTCTTCAGCAAAGTGGATATTTTGACGATTCCTTCGTTTATCTCAGCGACTGGGAATTTTTCATAAGGCTTTGCAGAGACTCCAGGGGGGCCTTTGTCAACCGTAAGCTGGCGTTCTACCGTATTCATGGCTCAAACATGGGCTTGAAACAGTTCAAAGATGATACCTTCGATGAGATTAGAAATATAATGGAGCGTTATGTTTTTGATAAAAAACATTCTATTCCGTCGAGGGAGAAGATATTCCATGTCAATATTCTGAACTTTGCCGCATCTTGTCTTTACAATTATAATTATCCACTGGCTATGAGAGCTCTAAAATATGGCAAGATGCGTATAGGCCTTCGTTTTTTTCTGGATCTAAAGATAGTTTTCTGTTATGCGCTTGCAATCTTGAGATCTAATAACCTCATTGATTTGATTGCCTGGTTGAGGGGAAGGAAAACTGCGCACTTCTGATATTAAGGCTGTGCAAGGTATAATGTAATATACACTTCTGGGTACGCAGAAATGGGAATGGGTATGTATTTCGCATGGTAGAACACATAATTTTAACCATAACTTCACGCTGCAACGCCAGGTGCAAGATGTGCCACATGTGGCAGCGCAGCGACCCTGATATGTCTCTCGATAAGATAAAGGAAATCCTCGCCTCCTCATCAATCAAAAACACGCTGATCAATCTTGTCCCGACAGGTGGAGAACCAACTCTCCGGGAGGACTTGCCTGAAATATTCGGGTATGCCTTTCAGCATATAAGGAGTCTCCGATATACCGGCTTTTTCACGAATTCGCTTTTGCCCGAAAGGGCGCGCGTAATTGCCGGGAAGGCCCTTGATTTGAAGGAAAAGTTCGGAAGGAAAGAAATTTTATTTTCGGTGGGGCTTTCTCTTGACGGTTACGGCAAAACCCACGATGAAATACGGGGGGTTAAAGGCGCATTCGGCAAGGTCATGGAAAACTATCTTGGCTTAAAGGCGCTGACAAAGAAATATGGGTTTTATATAGGGTTTAACTTTGTTGTCCAAAAGGAAAATATAGCGGGTGGAAATGCGCTTTTCATGCTTGATGTCGCAGAACAGGCGCTGTTGCCTGTTATATTCCCTATCGTGTACGGCAAAGACATTTTTTATAATATGGAATGCTCCGATGATTGGGGTATAGGCGAAGAACTGAAAAGAGATACGATAGATTTTTACGAAGAGGTGGTCAGACGGGCTGAGAAGGGCAGGCTCCTTGTAGACAACGGGTCCTATTACCGGGACGTGCTGATCCAGCTTCGCGGGACGCAAAGAAGCTTGCCGTGTCTTTTCCGGGAAAAGAAAGCGTGCGTTATAGATGCTGACGGAAGCGTCTACCTTTGCGATCTTACAAGAGAGAGTCTGCTTGGCAATATCTATGAGAAGCCATTTGACGAGATTTGGAATTCAGCGCAAAAGGATGTCGCTTACAACAAGATCCTTCCATACTGCAGCAAGTGTTTTTCAAATTGCGCAGTGGGAAGCGGTAGGTACCAGCTGCGTCAAATCTGGAACTCGAAGGGGTTGTCGGGTCTAACGGGACTTTCCTATAAGGAGGCAAAAAAGAGGATTTATAGACTGGCGAGGCTTATAGAAGAATATAAATATGTAATTTGGCCCAGACTCTGATATGCCGGAAGTCAGCGTTGTAATGCCGGTTTATAATGGCGAGAAATACCTTGAGGATGCGATCGAAAGCGTCCTGTCTCAGACATTCAGTGAGTTTGAATTCATTATAATTGACGATTGTTCTTCCGACGGCTCCCCGGAGATCATTGAGCGATATCGGCTATTGGATTCAAGGATTCGCGTGCTGAGAAACTCCGAAAATGAAGGAATCGTATCCTCCTTGAACATGGCGATCAGGAATGCAGGCGGCAGGTATATTGCCAGGATGGATTGCGACGATTTTTCTCTTCCTGAGAGGTTTAGGAAACAGTTTGACTTTCTGGAGCATAATGAGGATGTTGTTCTTCTCGGCAGTGCCGCAATTATAATAGACGAAAATGGGACCGTCAACGGCTTGGTGAGATGGCCGGAGTCTGATGCTGAAATCAAGCGTTTGCTCATCAAACTGTGTCCTTTTTTCCATCCCTCTGTCATGATAAGAAAAAACGTTTTTGATTACGTCGGAGTATATGATCGAAGGTTCAGGCATGCGGAAGATTATGAACTGTGGTTGAGGATAAGCAGCCGGTTCAAGATCTCAAATCTGGCGGAACCTCTGATAAAGTACCGGGTACTGAGGGAAGGAAGCATAGGGGCTACCACGCACAGGGAGGCAAAACGTTCTGCCGCCCGAGCTCAATGGATTGCCATAAGGGAAGGCTTATATAACCCCCTTTGCCTGTATTACGTGGCGAAGAACTTGGTGATATCTACATTGCCGGGGAGGGTGCTCGGAGCCGTTGCTAGGTTTTATTATGACAGGATCATAACTTCCCCTGAATGACAAAATTATGAACCCATATATCTGACGCAGGCCCTTTCCATTCTCTCGATGTGCGGCTAATAATTCAATGTGGTAGTATTAAAAACCAGTATGAACATACTTCATCTTATATATGACCATAGCGGCAATCCCTGGGTCGGCGGCGGGGGAGCAGTACGGGCATATGAGCTATACAAGCGGCTCTCAATCAGGCATAACGTTACGATAGTATGCGGGAGGTATCCGGGAGCGCAGGATTACTCCGAAGGAAACTTGAAGATACGTTTTGTGGGTTCTTCTAAAAACAACTATGTACTGA
>JBEKJD010000245.1:0-4700 GCA_050011415.1 Dissulfurispiraceae bacterium
GACGGGAAATAATATCACTCAACTTCCCGAGAGAGACAATGGCAAAAATTACTATTACCGAGGCTGTGACAGCCTTTATCATCTCTCTCGCTTCGTCCCAGAACGAGAGCCTCTTTACATATAGTTTTTCATAAGCAATGGCAATAATAAATGTAAGCGGTATCCACCAGAACCGGAAATAGCGCCACAAAGGCATATCAAGAGTTATCAAACCGGTAAAGAAAATATTCAGCAGTTTCCTGGAAAGATAAGATAAGGAAAGTGCTCCATAGAGCGCAAGAACGTCAATGACAATAAGTGCGGCAACGCCTGCCAATTCTTTATTCTTGTTGCTTAAACGCATAAAGTCCATAGGTTATAGGTCATAGGTTATAGGTCATAGGTTATGGAGAAGGAATTTTGGCTTGACCTATAACCCATTACCTATAACCTGTTTTTATCACCTATTACCTGCCTTTTTTTCCACCCATGTCATGTTGTTTGCATACCACTGTATTGTTGACTCTATTCCCTTTTCAAAAGAAACCAGTCTTTTCCATCCAAGCTGTTTCTTGACCTTCGTCGAATCCAGAAAATAGCGGTAGTCATGACCGGGCCTGTCTTTTACAAATTCTATCAATTTTTCCTGTCTTCCCATCAAGCTCAGGATTTTTCTGACCACTTCTATGTTTCTCTTCTCCTCACCGCTTCCAACATTAAAAATATCGCCTGGATCTCCATGCTCCAAAACAGAAAAGACCGCTCCTGCGCAGTCTGATACAAACAGCCACTCCCTTATATTCTCCCCTTTACCATAAACAGGGATATTCTCACCACGCATTGCTTTAAGTATAACCACCGGGATCAGCTTTTCAGGATATTGCCAGGGACCATAATTGTTTGAAGGTCTCACTGTTATTACCGGCACTCCGTATGTCCTGAAGTAGGCCCTTCCGAGCATATCGGCCGACGCTTTAGTGACGGAATACGGTGAATTCGGGTTCAGCGGAGTAGTTTCATGGAATTGTCCCCCGGCTTCAAGCTCTCCGTATACCTCATCGGTCGATATATTGATAAACCGTTTCACATCATAATGCCGGGATGCCTCGAGCAAATTCCGGGTGCCTTTTATATTGGTTTCCAGAAATGGAGTTGCATCGAGGATACTCCTGTCCACATGGCTTTCAGCCGCCCAGTGGATAACAGCATCCGGTTTTTCTGCCTGAAAAATATGGCGTATAAAATCCACATCCCCGATATTGGCCTTATAAAAAGTGAGCTTCTTTTCAACTTTTTCTATTCGTGCCATATCACCGGCATAGCTGAGCGCATCAACTACACTGACCGCATATCCACGCTTTACAGCCTGCCTGACAAATTCGCTGCCAATAAAACCCGCACCGCCTGTGACCAAAAGCTTATGCATCATCTCCTCCATGAAAGACTGAAGTTGAGAAGTTGTGAAGGTGTGAAGGTGAGAAGATGAGCAGAATCCCACCTTCTCAACCTCGCATCTTCTCAACTTCGCATCTTCTGCTTATTTTAGATTCTGCCTCTCAATAAATCGATCAACCGCATCGGTCCATCCGGGTATCTCCACACCCAGTTCTTTTGACAATTTTTTATTCGACATCGCGGAAAAGTACGGCCGCCTGGCACGCTCATTAAAATAATTCGAATCCACGGGCAATACCGTCCTCTTGAGTCCGAGCCTTTCGATATAATAACGCGCCACTTCGTACCTCGAGGCATAGCCGCTGTTAGGCAAATGATAAATACCGCTCAGCCCGTTATCAAGCGCAGCGATTGTATATTTTACGATATCCTCCGTATAGGTCGGAACAGAGACCTGGTTGCAAACTATCTTAAGGACCTCTCTGTCTTTTGCCCATTCCGACAGTTTGTGCAGAAAGTTAGCGGTCCCCCAGCCGAATACCCAGCTTACCCTGAAAAGCAAAAAGTTATCGATTACCCCTTGGAGCATCCGCTCGCCCGACAGCTTGCTTTCTCCATACACATTCAACGGAAAGGTGCTGTCCGTCTCGGTATAGTAACTTTCTTTTGCTCCGTCAAAAACATAATCGGTGCTATAGTGGACCAAAATTGTTCTATTTTCTCTGCATAAAATCGCAAGGTTTTTTACCCCTTCGGCATTCACAAGAAAAGCGGTGTCCCTGTCGTCTTCCGCCCGGTCCACAAGGTTATATGCAGCGCAGTTTAGGACAATTGAAGGATTATGCATTGAAAAAGCCTCCGAGACTGATCCAAAATCAGAAATATCAAGTTCTTTTTTGCTTAATGCAGTTACCTCGTGCGCTCCGGCACGCTGGAAGTACCGCTGAAACTCCATAGCAAGCTGGCCATTTGCACCTGTTATTAATATTTTCATAATGTTAAATTTTTAATATTTTTCATCAAATTAAGATTGACGGTCTCGCAAAAAGTCGTCATACCCGCGAAAGCGGGTATCCTCCCTTCGACAGGCTCAGGGTGACATGTCATGGTGAGCTTGTCGAACCATGGATTCCCGTTTTCACCAACAGTAGGTGCTCTTAAGCACGGGAATGACGAAAAAACACATTCCCCGATTTTTTACAAAATCGTCAAAATTCAAAATTATTGTCTGCGTCTTTCAACAATGGCAGCGCTTTGTCTTTTTCAGAAAGTATCGGGTCCGTCACCTTCCAATCGATCTTTATATCAGGATCGTTCCAAAATATTCCCCTGTCGTTCTCAGGAGAGTATTCCTGAGTGCATTTATACATTATTTCCGCCATGTCACTCAGCACCACAAAACCATGGGCAAATGCCGGTGGTATATAGAGCATCCGCTTGTTCTCGTCAGACAAATCAATCCCCGCCCACTGTCCGTACGTAGGCGACCCTTTACGTATATCTACAGCAACATCCCAAATTGTTCCCCTCAGGCAACTCACCAGTTTTCCCTGTGCCGCAGGGTCCTTCTGGTAATGCAGCCCCCTTAACACATGTCGCGAAGACCTGGAGCAGTTGTCCTGAATAAAATATTCCGCAATGCCTGCCCGGGAGAATTCAGAACGCTTGTATATTTCAATAAAAAACCCCCGATCATCACCAAAAACCTGAGGAGTAATCAGCACGACTCCCGGGAGGGAAAGTTCTTTAAAAATAAAAGGCATCATACTCTCCTTTCTCACCGAAGGTGAGAACGTGTGAACTTGTGAAGATGTGAACTTTTCGAGGTGTTTTCGCTCAACTTCGCAACTTCACACCCTCTCACCTTCAATCTTTTGACCCTTCTTCTTTCAACATCCTGAAAAGATACTGCCCGTATCCGTTTTTTTTCAGAGGTTCCGCCAATTCTAAAAGCTGTTCCTTGTCGATATACCCCAGCACATATGCGATTTCTTCAATACAGGCTATCTTCAAACCCTGGCGTTTTTCCATGGTAGCAATAAACTCACCAGCTTCAAGAAGGCTTTGGTGAGTGCCTGTATCAAGCCATGCGTAACCCCTTCCCAAAAGCTCGACCTTCAATTTTTCCTCTTTCAGATACTCCTGATTCACATCCGTTATCTCCAGTTCACCCCGAAGGGACGGCCTGATACTTTTGGAAATACCGATCACACTATTATCATAAAAATAGAGCCCTGTCACAGCATAATTCGATTTAGGCATTTTGGGCTTTTCCTCAATAGAAAGCACCTTGCCGTTTTTTTTATTGAACTCGATTACACCATACCTCTCCGGATCGTTGACGTAATAACCGAATACGGCGGCTCCGCGCTTGGCCGCTATATCGCTGATCGCCTTCTTCAGCAAACCAGTAAGGCCGTGGCCGTGAAAGATATTGTCTCCCAGTATAAGGCATACGTCTTCGCTTCCGATAAATTCTTCTCCCAGCAAAAAGGCCTCGGCAATGCCTCCAGGCCGGGGCTGCTCCATATAAGAGAAACTCAGTCCCAATTGTGAGCCGGTACTGAAAATCTCTCTGAATTTCGGCAGGTCCTGCGGTGTTGAAATAATCAGGATTTCCCTTATGCCGGCAAGCATAAGCACTGAAAGCGGGTAATAAACCAAAGGCTTGTCATACACGGGAAGCAGTTGCTTGCACACCGACAGAGTGACCGGATAAAGCCGCGTGCCGCTGCCTCCAGCCAGGATTATACCTTTCATTTACTTCACTCCCGACCTGTATCCCATTATTTTTTCTTCTGCAAACAACTTAAATTCCTCTTTGAACCTTTCTTTCCGGAACCTCTCGGCATTCTTCCTTATCACAGTCGTGCTGAATGCATCCTGATTTTTCTCAAAGGTGTTTATTGCATCTATCAAACTCTCCACACTTTGCTCTCCGAAGAAAATTCCGGTTTCGTTCTCAACAACGGTTTCCAGAGCCCCTCCCCTCCCGTATGCTATAATGGGAGTTCCACAGGCCTGAGCTTCAACAGGCAGGATGCCGAAATCCTCTTCAGCCGCGAAAACAAAAGCTTTCGCCCTCTGCATGTACTCCTTAAGTATATTACCACTTTGATGACCCAGAAATTCAATATTTTGTGCGGCCTTCGATCTTATCTTCCTGAAATCAGGGCCATCTCCCGCCACAATAAGTTTTCTCCCCGGCATTTTTGAAAATGCCGCGACAATAAGGTCAATCTTCTTGTATGGGACCATCCTTGAGGCAGTAAAATAAAAATCCTCTTTTTCCGTTGACACAGTAAAAGCATCTATATCGACCGGGG
>JBEKJD010000246.1:0-4687 GCA_050011415.1 Dissulfurispiraceae bacterium
CCCTGCTTTATACTTTTTCGAAACTCAACGCGATCCATACCAATCGTAACAAATTTACATCCCGGAAAGTCTAAACTGGCAGCTATCCAGGCCACTTCATCAACCCATTTTAAAAGGTTGCCGCCAAACAAGTAACCAAATTGATTAAGATGTTCCGGAAGAACTAATTTATAATTTTCCATTTGCCCATTTTATTGCATGTCCCCGGCGATAAAACTTGCCCCGCTCCCCTTTGGAAAAATCATATTCTTTTTTCATTTATGTGCAGCTATTCCACGTGGGCCGGATTTTTTTGTGAGACGCTGCGTTGTTTTTGTAAGATCGAGCAATGACCTTAATGCATCATTGACAGCGGCTGAATCAACAAATTCCTTAGCCACATCGGGTTCGAGCATGACAATATTAGCGCCTTCGGTCAATAGCCGTTTATGATACTTTCCTCTAACGGCCTTTGAATAGTCAAAATTGTATTCGGGTCGCAATTCGTCTTGAACTTTTTTTGTTTTATCCTTCATGTCTTTTCCTTTCATGCGCGGTTGCAGCCCGCGCGCTTACAATCCGTATTATTTTCCCCCTCTCGGTGTGAGCTACTACAAGCAGCCTCCCATGGGAGGAGTGACCAATAGTGACAAACCTCTGTTCGTCAAATGAGTGATCCAGGTCATCAAACGTCGCAGACAATGGATCATAAAATACCGTAATAGCTTCATCAAAAGATACCTTATGTTTTGTTTTGTTCTTTTTAGCCTTTACTCTATCCCATTGGAATTGCATATGTTCAATTTTATCACAATGTCGGGTGATTTTGAGAACGTTGTTTCTAATTATGCTTTTCTATTGACAGTACATTTCGGAATCGGTACACTTTTTTTTGCTGCGTTAGGCCCGCTTAGACACCCCCGGGGTTCTGCCCCATATCATGGTGCGCGGGATCAATAACACAAAGCATGATATAAAATCATAAATAGAAACAACGTCCCCAACTTTCAACTTTTTCCCGTTGCCGCATTAGCCTTAGTTGTGATATTCTTAATCAAAGAGAAGGAGGGTACAGTTGAAAGCGGCCCACAAGATAACCCTTGATATCCCCGACGAGGTTTTCAAAGAGATTGCTGATTTCAGAAAGCGAGCGCATATTGGTGACGATAAGACTGCCGTTTTTGAGCTGGTTAAATACGCCCTGACACTTCCCCCCTATTTCGCCCGATTTGACTGGAAAAAGGCAGAGGAAGAGGCCGACGCCGACATTGCGGCGGGGAATGTAAAGTCTTTCTCATCTGTTGACGAGTTTCTTGCCGACCTCAAGGCATGAGGATCGACCGGGCCGAATCTTTTAAGAAAGACTTCCAGCAGCTTCCGCCCCGCATACAAAAGCTTTTCGAGAAAAAGATCCGGCTCTTTATCAAGAATGTTCAACATCCTTCCCTTAGGGTAAAGAAGATGCAAGGATATGAAAACCGATGGGAAGCGAGCATCAACATGTTTTACCGATTTACTTTTGAGGTTCACGATGACTACTATCTTTTTCGGCGGATCGGCCCGCACGATGTCCTAAGGAATCCTTAACATGAGTCTCATAACATTGCTTCCATTCTAGTGTTAATTAAATAGAACCGTCCCATTTAATATCCTGTCAAGGATCTTACAATGACATGGTGCATGCCGAAAAAATAGCTCAAGCGATGCCCGACCTTAACAAAATCATGCGATGTTCGACCTTTGTCCGATTTGCTAAGATGGTGAAAGGGGATCTAACATGAAAAGTGATTTAGCAACCCGGCTCGTCCTTTCTGATAAGCCACGACTTCCCCGATTGATTTATCAGACATCCGAAATCATCTATACCGAACGACTGGCCTGCCGCCAAATAGTAAGAACTTTATTGTTTAAGTAAGAACTTTGTTGTTCATGTAAGGACTTTGTTGTTTTCTCATAATAAATACTATGAAAAAGAAAAATGCCGAAGGCGGGACTCGAACCCGCATAGGTTGCCCCACACGCCCCTCAAACGTGCGTGTCTACCAGTTCCACCACTTCGGCGACAATATTAAATATAACAACTGGAACATAGAGTTTTCAAGTAGAATCGGTTTACTAAGGCGCGTCACTTACGTCAACAGCACGTAAAGCGCGCCCAGCCCGCCATCGCACTGCCGTGCAGAGACGAAGGCAATAACATTTTTTCGGAAGCGATATGTAAGCCATCCTATTAAAGCTCTCTTAAGTACCGGGCCGTCCGGCGAGCGGAGCCCCCTGCCATGGATTATCTTTATGCACCGGAGGCCCTTTCGCAGGGCCTCTTTAAAAAACCGCTCTATTGCAGCCTCAGCCTCATCAACGAAAAAGCCGTGTAGGTCCAGGCAGTCCTGGACAGAAAAGAAGCCGCTGTGGAGCTTTCCGGCAAGATTGCCCTGACGGCCAGGCCAATAAGCGGTGTTGACCCATTCTACATATTCCTGGGTATCAGGCAAGTTGATCGGGATGCGGCCACTCGTAATTTCATTAAGAATATGCAACGCATCAGGACCTCGGCGATTAAGGCTGAAACAGGGAGCAACTGTTGCATACCGCACAGGCATTTCCCTGAATTCCTTAATTTCACGCACTTCTTTCATTGCAACAGCAAAAATATCTTCATCGCTGTCATGTTCATATTTTTTTTCTGTGGAATGTTTGCCGGCGACCGTAATTCTTTTACGCTCGATAATCTCCTTCAGGTCTTCAAAAGGACGGAATGAAAAGGTTTCCGGTGCGTGTTTGTTAGTACCCATTGCTCACCCTCCCGCGGCTGCATAACGTAAATAGTATAACAAATTCATTTCTTTCCGGAACACAGTTACTGCAATTCAGACAGTAGATGAATCTGAAGCATTAACGGAGTTTTGAAACAGTTCTTAGCGAGCGAGCGTAAAACAGGAGCGAAACTGACCGACCAGAAGTAGGTGCCTTAAGCAAGGGAATTTTGCGACTGTAGCGAGACGAGCCTTAGAACTGTCAAACCAGAATTAGGTGCTTTAAGCAACGGAGTGAGCGAAAGATTCATCTACTGTCTGAATTGCAGCACCGCGTGACAAACAACATCGAAAACTTGACATTTATGCCGTGTTTTGTCAAATATAGTGCGTTAGGCGCCGAAAGGCTTAAAAGGGAATCCCGTGAAGTGTTAACTGCTGATTCGGGAGCGGTCCCGCCGCTGTAACCGGGGACAAAAGCCGATACCGCCACTGGTAGATGATACCGGGAAGGCCGGCGATTAGATTGATCCGGGAGCCAGAAGACCTGCCTGATAGAGCAGAAATCAGCATATCTGATTTCTGATTATAGCCTTCGCGCGGACGGAAGGCGGGGATGAAGCGAACCAGGGTGCAATCCTCAAGGCATTATTTGCCTTGGGGATTTTTTTTAAGTGCTTCAGTTCATAAATACGGTGTCGCACCGAGAGTGTCGATGCGCCGTGCCAGCGAGGCGTGCGACTGAGGCGTACCGTAGGGTACGTCGAAGAAGCACAACGAAGCCGGCGCGGATGCAGCGGCGCTCGAATGCAACCGTATTTATGAATTGAAGTACAAAGGAGGCTGGAGCATGACTCAACTGGAAAGAGCGGCAAAATTGGAAATTACGGACGAGATCAGAACAGTGGCGGCAGTCGAGGGGATTTCTGCCGATATTGTCAGAGAAAACGTTGCAGCAGGGAAAATAGTGATCCCGGCCAACAGGAACCGGTTAAAAAAAATCACTGGCATCGGCAAGGGGCTTAGGACAAAAGTAAATGCCTCAATAGGCTCGTCAACAGATATCGCCGACGTCGCTATGGAAGTTGAAAAAGCCATGATTGCTGAAAAATACGGCGCTGACACGCTGATGGACCTGAGCGTGGGCGGCAACATTGGCGGCATCAGGAAGGCGGTAATGGATGCTATAAACCTTCCGGTGGGCACCGTGCCGCTGTATGAAGCATTTGCAATTGCCATCGAAAAATACGGGGCCGCTGTCAACATGCCTGCCGAGCTCCTTTTCGAAATCACCGAAAAGCAGTGCGCAGAGGGAGTTGCCTTCATGGCAATCCACTGCGGCATCAACAGAAAGACTGTTGAGATGCTCAGGAAACAGCATTACCGTTACGGGGGCCTCGTCTCGAAGGGAGGTTCCTATATGGTCGCATGGATGGAGCACAACAAAAAGGAAAACCCTCTTTACGAGCATTTCGACAGGGTAGTGGACATTCTTAAAAAACACGATACGGTATTGAGCCTCGGCAACGGCTTCCGTGCAGGCGCCATCCACGATGCAACCGACAGGGTGCAGATACAGGAACTGCTTATCAACTGCGAGCTTGCGGAATTGGGCCGGGAGCAGGGATGCCAGACAATGGTTGAAGGCCCCGGGCATGTGCCGATCAACGAGATAGAGGCCAATGTCATTATGCAAAAGAAGATGAGCGGCGAAGCCCCTTTTTATATGCTGGGTCCTATTACAACGGATATTGCGCCAGGGTACGACCATATAACCGCTGCAATCGGAGCGGCCCTTTCATCGGCATATGGCGCGGACTTCATATGCTACGTCACCCCTTCCGAACATCTTGGGCTGCCGTTTCCTGAAGACGTGCGGGAGGGGGTAATGGCATCGCGGATAGCGGCGCACGTTGGCGACATGATAAAGCTCAAGCACATGGACGGCGACAAGG
>JBEKJD010000247.1:0-4674 GCA_050011415.1 Dissulfurispiraceae bacterium
ATTATAAAAGCGCCCATCTCAAAAGAATATGGGTTTCTCCTCAGCAATACCTCAAACGGTTTTGACAAACCCTGGGACCATCACGCCATAGACGTGAGGCTGAAAACAGCGTCATTTGTCGGCTGCAGCGCAGAAAACCGGGAGCTAATCCTCGCGGCTGATGAGGCTGACAGGGCTGCCGCTTCATCCTGTCTCAGCCGTTTAGGGATAGATGAAAATGCTATACTAATAGGGTTCCAGGTCGGGGCCGCATCACTTTACAAGATGTGGCCTCGTCATAAGTTTGTCGAATTAGGGAAGCGATTGCTTCAGTTGAATCCCGGCATCCGTATCCTGGTAACAGGATCGCCCAGGGAAAGAAAGCTGTGCAGTACAGTGTCCCATGAAATAGGCGCCGGCGCTTTTTCAACAGCCGGGGAGGTCTCGCTCAGGACCCTCAGAGGGTTGATCGAAAAAATGAGGTTGGTCGTTACCAATGATACCGGCGCCATGCATATGGCGATAGCCCTTAGAATTAAAACCCTCTCCTTATTCTGTCCGACTTCACCCTCTGGAGTAGGTCCCTTGCAGGGCCCTCATTTGCACGTTGTGGTGCATAAAGACAAGCCATGTAATCCGTGCATAACCAAGAAATGCAGGCAACCCTTTTGCATGGACCTGATTCAGGTGGACGAGGTGTATGAGGCTGCAAAAAAGGTTTTGCATGAAGATAGCCTTATATAATCTTACCACCACCATCGGCTTTGGCGGCATAGAGACCTTCAACCTGGAACTTGGGAGAGCGCGTGCAGCACGGGGCCATACTGTACATATCTCTGGCGGCAAGGGACCGGCAATCAGCGATTTGCCCGGGGTTCCAGTTTATGCTTATCCATACATAAGCAGGGATTCGATACCGGACCTCGGATCGAGGTTCAGGAAATTTGTGGAGCGGCTCTCTTTTGGAAGATACGCTTTCCGCGATCTGACAGGCCAACGGTATGATTATATCTATATCTCCAAGCCTTATGACCTTCCTGTGGCCCTTTTGTCCGCTCATTATTCAAAAGCAAAGGTAATATTCGGTTCCGGCGGCACAGAGTTTTTCCCTGGATATAAGTATCTCGCAAAACAAGCAGATCACTTTTTTGCATGCAGTGAATTCAATGCGTCGCAAATAAAGGAATATTGCGGTCTCACGCCGTATGTTCTGCCCAATGGTGTAAATACCGGCTTGTTCAGGCCGCTCAGTCCTGAACTTAAAATAAGGGAGGCGTTGCATATTTCCGATGCTGATAGTGTTGTGATGAGCGCATGCCGGCTAATCGGCCTGAAAGGAATTTCTTACGCTATAAAAGCCGTTGCCGAACTTGTAAGCAAGGGTCATTCTATTAAATACCTGATTGCAGGCGATGGAAAAGAGAGGGGGAAGTTAGAGGCCCTGGCAAAGGAATCCAACATATCAGACCGCGTTGTATTCCTCGGAAGAATACCGAATTCCGAACTTCCGCTCTACTATTCATTGGCTGATATCGCTGTCTTCCCGAGTATTGCGGATGAGACCTTCGGCATATCTATAGCTGAAGCAATGGCATGCGGGGCGCCTGTAGTTTCTACGAGAGTCGGGGGGATCCCTGAAGTTGTGACTGAAGATACCGGCCTGTTAGTGCCTCCGAGAGACGCCCATGCGCTGGCTGAAGCCATTGGGTCCTTGTTAAAGGACAGGGCTTTGTTGGATAAAACAGGTGTCCTGGCAAGGGACCGGATAGTAAACAGTTTCAGCTGGGACAGTGTCGTAAGCAAATTTGAAACGCTCATAGGGTGCAGCAAATGATAATTCTTTATCCTGTTCCGGAGTTGTTGCCGGATTCGAGGGCGCGCTTCATTCAGATAGTGAATACCTGCCAATCGCTTGCCAGGAAGGGCTGCCAGGTGAAGCTGATAACAGGGATATACAAGGGCCATTCGGCGGGCGGCCTTCAGGGCTATTACGGACTTCCGGATAATGAAAACCTGGAGGTTGTGGCCTTGCCGATGTTGAGAAGGAAAGCCACGCGTTTATTCAGATTTTCATGGCATGGCCTTTTTCACTGTTCGCTTTTGATCTATTTGCTCCTTTTTAAAATTACTGCAAGAGAGCCTGCGGTCCTTTTTGTACGGCACCTTAAACTTGCGGACTTTCTCCTCGCTTACCGCAGTCTGCTGAACCTGCCTGTGATATTCGAGGCCCATGAGGTCTTTTCTGTTAACAGGAAAGAGAAAACCCTTTTGCAAGAAAAAAGAGTTTATACTCGTTCTGACAGCCTCGTGTTCATATCAAAACAGCTTGAAGACCACATCAAATCAATTATTCCTGCGGCGGCGGACAAGCCGTGCATTGTTGCGCATGACGGGGTCAGAAGCGATTGGCTTGATGAAGAGTTCACAAGGGATGAAAGATATATATGTTATACCGGCAGTCTCTATCAGTGGAAAGGAATAGATGTCCTTATCTCTGCCATGCGTTTTTTGCCTGATGAGACTTTGCTGGTCGCCGGCGGAGGGCGTAGACTCAATGAATTAAAAGACATGGCAGAGAGAATGGGATTAAATAATATAATATTTACCGGAGAGGTCCGGCACCACTCGATCCCGGGGATACTGGCCCATGCCAAAATGGCTGTGCTGCCCAATATCAACAGCGGACCCTCTGCCTTTTCTTCGCCACTGAAACTCTTCGAATATATGGCTTTCGGCCTCCCAATAGTTGCTTCCGACATCCAGGTCTTCAGGGAGGTGCTTGTTGACCTGAAGAATGCAACGCTCGTGCAACCGGATGACCCTGAAGCCCTTGCTTCAGGGATCAAGTCTCTCCTTCAAAACCCTGCCTTGGCAAAAAGCATCTCTGCGCAGGCAAGAAAAGATGCCGCTGACTTCACATACGAAAGTCGCGCGGAAAAGATTACAGGCCTGATCAGCCGCATTGATAACAATATCTGCAAACGGGATCAAGGTGCATGACAGTCCAAAAGGATAGTATAAAACTGGTCTCTTATATACCTCACGGCGCAGTGCCGGACCTGAGGGGGGTTGGACCTTCTGTATCAGCTTACAATTTATCAAAACATTTAAAACAGATATCCGCCGTTACGATCTGCAACCGGGAAACGTATAAAAAACATTACGAGGTCGATCCCGGAATAGGCCCGATTTACAGGATAAAAGAGGGAAGGATATACAGGAGATTATTCAGAAAAATTACGAGATGGGACCCTTACCCGCTGCATGCCAGGGCGGCAAGAATTGTCAACAGGATTTTGCCTGATATTTTTCACGCCCACCAGGTGGAGTTCCCTGTTAAAGATTTTCTTAAGAAACTAACCAGCCCGGTCCCTGTGATAGTACATGCGCATGTGATAAACAGAACGTTTAATTACAAACTTGGGGTCGCTGACCGGTATATTGCGGTATCAACTTATGTAAGAGAAAACCTGTCCCAAAAGGGCTACCCTGAAGACAGAATTGCATTGATACACAACGGAGTGGACTGCACCCTTTTTAAGCCGGCCCAGGACCCGGAAAAGTTATCAATAAAGAGGGCCCTGCGCATCCCGGAAGAGGCATTTGTGCTCTCATTTATCGGCAGGATGCAGGAAGTGAAAGGGTTCCATATTTTTTTACAGGCCGCAGAAACCCTTCTTTCAAAATACCCCCGGATTTATGTGTTGGCAGTCGGACCGGAACCGGATTCTGCCAGGAAAGAGAAAACTTACAGCTCGCGGATGGACACCAGGATAAGATTGCGTGCAGGTCATGAGGACCGGTACAGGGAATTTTCGACCCTTCCGCACTCCGAACTGTCGAACATATATAAAATTACCGATGTCTCTTTCCTTCCGTCTTTCTTCGAACCTCAGGGAATGGTCATGCTCGAATCCATGGCAAGCGGCTGCATTACGGTTTCTTCAAATGTGGGCGGCATCAGGGAGTCGATCTCCAATGGGACAACCGGGTTCCTTCTTGACGACCCGAATAATGCCGATGAGGGCATACAATTGATCGAAGACCTGGCGCAGCACAGTGAGAAGTATGAAAATATCAGGCGCAGTGCAAGGGAATTTGCAGTGAATAATTTTGACTGGACCATCGCTTCGGGAAAATTGGAGAAGTTGTGTCTGGCAGTTATCAATAAAGCACAATAAGGTAAATTTGATATATAATAAACGCTGCCTCTTCGCAATAAATGAAAATGCCTAAGCGCCTAATAATAAATGCCGGATTCGTGCTTCTGGGCCTTTTGTTCTTTATCTGGCCGGTCCCCGGTACTATTTCTGTCAGGGACATCTCCACATTTCTGCTGTTTATTATATTCCTGTACAGCTCTTTCAGGACCAGACCGCATTACCTTAAAACAAGGGAACTCGCTCCTCCTTTTGTCATACTGGCCGTACTTACCATATGGATCTTTTTTGAGGCGTTCTTCATCTCACCTGAAACCGCATGGTCTCTCAAGGAGATAACAGGACAATGGCTGATGCCGCTTCTGGTATTCGTTACCGCCGCCCTTGCCGCTGTCTCAGTTGAAGAGGGGACCTTTTTAAAGGGCCGAAACCTTATGACACTGTTTTTTTTCATACTCCTGGCGCATATACTGTATGTCGATCTGTACGCGGTATATATGTTTGCCAGGACATCTGTGTTACCCACATGGGTAGC
>JBEKJD010000248.1:0-4638 GCA_050011415.1 Dissulfurispiraceae bacterium
CCCGCATTATTCAGGAATGCTTTTGCCTCATATTCGAGCATAAGAAAATCAGGGGTCAAGGGTCAAGTGGCAAGGGTCAAGGTAAGAAAGAAAAAAACTTTTTCTCTTTCTTTGACCCTTGCCACTTGACCCTTGACCCCTGATTTTATCACCTGCAACGTTTTGATGTTTTGCCGAAAACGCTGACACAGTTCCTTTTCTTTTTTGCCGCATACAGCGCATTATCAGCGGCCATATATATATCCTGGTATTTCTTAAAGCCATGGTCTTTAGCGGCTGCAATGCCTATGCTCATTGTGGGATTTTTGTCTGTTATGTTGAAGGGAACTTTCGCCAGGGACTCCTGAAGGCGCAGTGAGAAATGGTAGGCAACTTCCTCATCGGCGTTTAGCATGATATAACCGAACTCGTCTCCACCGAGTCTCCCGATGACATCACCTTTTCGCACGGAACTCTTCAGACATTTGGCGATACGCTGGATCACTTTATCGCCGGCGACATGCCCGTAAGTGTCATTGATGCGCTTAAGGTTGTCGAGGTCTATGGATAGCAGTGAGAACTGCTCATTATATCTGAGCATTCTGGAGAACTCCTCTTCAAGCCGGGTAAAGAAAAAACGCCGGTTGTAGAGATTGGTCAACGAATCAGTGACGGCAAGCCTGCTGAGTTTTAAATTTTTTTTCTGCAGTTCAGAGGTTTTTTCCCTCACCTCATCCTGCAAGGCTTTGTTCCACGCGGATATCCTGTTATGGAGATTAATAAGTGTTATTATCTGTCCGGCAAAATTTGAAAGGAGAAGGATGAGGTTGATCTTGTTTTCGTCGAAGGCCTCAGGAAGCGGGTGGCTGCAATTTATGACTCCCAGTACGTCGTTTCCGCTTTTGATCGGCACCGAGAGCAGAGACGCAATTCCGCCGTTGCCATTAACAGTTTTCCGGTACCTGTAGTCACGGGCCACATCAGGAATAAGGATATGCTCGCCGGAACCGGCAACACGGAGCGCTATATCTGCCGAAATTATTGTCCTGGATTTTTTCTTTTCCTTCACGGACGACTGATGCTTGCCTTTTTCGGCGCTGCTTGCCGCCAGTCTCAACTTCCCGTCAGAGGCACGAATCAAGAGTACCGAGCAGTGGTCAAATCCCAGTTCATGTGTAAATATCTCAGCTATATGCTTGCAAAAGACAATGGTATCCCTGACCGTTTCTCCGAGAAATCCGATTTTAATTAATGCAGATAACGCACGTATGGCGACTTCTGAAAAACGCTCTGTGCTGTCAAGAGTCTGAAGGAATACAGTCGAATATTGTTTAATAGTATCGGATTTTCTGCACTCCGCCTCGATCTGCCGGGCCACGGCAACCTCGGCTGCAGAAAGACCCTCAAAAGAAACAGGGGGATGGCCCTCGACGGAAAGGTACCTTTGAACCCAATCAAAAAAAATCTGCTCGCTCACGAGTCGAATATCCCGTCTTCGAACACATTGTCGGGGATGCCTGAAACTAAATCGTCAAAATTCTTTTCCGGCACGCCAAGCAGAAAAAGAGCAAGGGGGTCTAACGGGAAATTGATGGCCTGTTCAATCATACAAAAGAACCGCCTGCACGTGATATGATCGGCCACGTGTATAAGAGCAACATTCTGTTTGCACTTACCGGCGAGGGAGGGAGTATGATGGTGCAGTATCACCTCATGAATATCATTGGGCAGATTCCACGTATCGGCAATCCACGCTCCTATGTCCGCGTGAGTAAATCCCAATACGAGTGTTTCAGCCTCCAGCAGGTTCTTACGTTCCCGGGCGATTTCAGCTGCTTTGCTGTAGAGATCGGGGAAATGACTATTCAGGAGCAGCAGCCCGATGTCGTGCAGCATGCCGCACAAAAAAAGGTTGTCATGCGTCTTGATATTCAGGTTGTCAGCCAGGCGCAAGGCAACAAATCCTGTTGCAATGCAGTGTTTGAAAATCCTGCCGTAATCGTAGGCCAGCTTGTGATGCTTGTCGTCAAAGAGTGTCATCAACGCTATGCCAAGGGAGATATTCTTTACATTGGTGAACCCTACTTTCTGGATTGCGCCTGCAATGGTCGGATTGGTCATCTTGTAGCCAAAGAAAGCTGCGTTGGACAAACCTACTATCTTGGCTGCAATGGCAGGGTCTTTGCTGACAATTTTCTCCAAAATATTTACAGAGACATGATCGTCATTGTTAACGCTTAACAATTCACGGGCGACAACAGGTATAGTCGGAAGTTTGTTTATCTTTTGGACAAACAACCGTAAAGAATCATTCACGTTTATATCGCTTGCTTGCCTTCCCATTTTTGTTAAACGAGCTTAAATAAGTATATTAATCTCACGTAGATTACCACAATTCCCGCGCAGAAAGCTATTTTGCCAGGAGGGTCTTTAATGCCCTTGCTGCCCTTTCAGCGGAGGGGTAGACCGGCACCCCGGCCTTTTCGACAAGCGCTTTGATGGACCGGGCCGTCTTATTGGTGTCAGTGTAAAGGACTATGGGCTTATCCGATAACTTCCTGAAATCCTTTATAATATCCGCGAGAGAAGTGGTAATACCGGTTACAGTAGCCAGTGCTATGATTAGAAAGCCGTCATAATCATCTTTCAGCAGGTCCAGCGTCACACCATAATCAGCATCTTTTACCTGGGCTGTGAGGTCAATGGGATTGTGCATGCCATAGAAAGGCGGGAACAATTCCCCAAGCTTCCTGACCTTTTCTTCCCGCACGTGTGCTACGTCAAGCATTTGTCGCATGCACTCATCTGCGGCAAGCACGCCGGAGCCGCCTGCGTTGGTAATGATACAAACGCTCTGTCCGCTCCCCGGGGAATCTGTTATTTTCTTTGCGCCCCTGTTTACCAGCTGATGACAAGAAAGCGCTTTTGCAGCATCAACCAGGTCGTCGAAATCAGAGGCCTCTTTTATGCCGAACTGTTGCAGGATGGAATTGAATACCTCATACCTTCCGGCAAGCCTGCCAGTGTGTGAAAAAGCGGCAGCCTGGCCGCTGGGACCCTTTCCTGATCTAAGTATTAGAAGGGTTTTCTTTTCGGAGAGCGCCCTTGCCGCCTTAATGAATTTTCTTCCGTCACCCAACGACTCGATATAAGAAATAACGATATCTGTATAAGGGTCCATGGCCAGATAATCGTAAATATCGGATTCGTCAATATCAACGGCATTGCCGTAGCCGACGGCTTTTGAGATGCCGGTATCCGAAGCCCGCATCGTCTGGAAAAGACAGGACAACACAGCGCCGCTCTGGGACAATACGGCAACATTGCCTCTTTTTGGCCTTTTAAGTTTCTCGTGCGATAGGAGAAAGGTATCAAGCTTTTGACGGGAATTATACACACCCAGGCAGTTTGGTCCCAGCAAGCGAATGCCTGTTTCTTTTCCGATATTTTTGACCTCATCCTGCAGCGCAGCCTCTCCGCTCTCAGAAAAACCCGCGCTGACAATAACAGCTGTTTTTGTCCAATCCTGTAATCCTCTCAAAATTTCCGGTGTCTCGGACGCCGGCCTCATAATTATTGCCAGGTCAACCAACGAGCCGCTTGCATAAAAAAGCTCTCTCACTGCTTTTACCGAAGGATAAGCCTTTATTCCCATGAGCGTATTATATTTTGGGTTTACAGGGTATATCCTCACTTTCGACCTGAGGAGGTTTGTGAGAATGATGCCCCCAAGCTTTTCCTCTGTATGGGCTGCACCGATAAATATGATGCTTTCAGGGCTGAAGAGGGGGTCCAGAGCTCTGGTGTGATTCATGCGCTTTCTATAAAAAGCAACGCAGGGTCTTCGAGATAATTGACGATCTTTGTCAGGAATTGTGAAGCATCAACCCCGTCAGTGACCCTGTGGTCAAAGGTCAACGAAAGGGGAAGGATCCTTCTGATGACAATGCGCCCGTCCTTGACCCACGGTTTCTCTGATATTTTTCCGGTCCCGAGAATGGCGACGTCAGGATAATTGATAATCGGTGTCGCAAAGGTCCCGCCGAAGTGCCCGTAATTGGTAATAGTGAAGCTGCTCCCCTTCATCTCCTCTATTTTTATTTTCCTTTCTCTTGCTTTTACGCTCAATGCCTGTATTTCAAGGGAAAGATCGAGAATGGTTTTTTTGTCGGCCGCTTGTATTACCGGGACCATCAGCCCGTCGGGAGTGTCGACTGCAATAGCGATATTGTAATACTTTTTAATGATGATTTCTTCCCGCTCGTCGTCAATGGACGCATTGAGGAGCGGGTGCTCCGCAAGGGCATGGTGCACTGCCTTGATGACAAAAGGAAGGAAGGTAAGATGCACCCCTTTGTCCAGAAGAGATTTCTTCTCACGTTCCCTGAGTACCCACAACTCTGTAATGTCGGCTTCTTCCATTCCTGTTACAAAGGCGGTTGTTTTCTGGGCGGTTATAAGGTTTTTCGCTATAGTCTTCCTTAACCCTCTCAGTGCAACTCTCTCGGAGGGGCCGTACCTGTCCTCTGCTTTGCTTGCCGGGCCGGCGGCCTTTCTGACATCATCGTGGGTAACGCTCCCCCCGGGACCAGTACCCGTGATAGTCTCGATTTCTATACCGAGTTCCCTGGCAAGGGCCCGCGCCGCAGGAGTTGCAAG
>JBEKJD010000249.1:0-4629 GCA_050011415.1 Dissulfurispiraceae bacterium
GATAATTTTCAGCGACATTGAGTTTGCTTATGTTGCTACCGGCCAAGCATATATTTGCGGTGCTGAAGATACGCATCTTTTAACGCTATGTAAGGGTCGATGGCCGACTCCTTGAAATCCTCATACTCACCGATGTGCAACGACGTTTTATTGAAATAATCACCCGCTTCGGCGCCGAACGCATCCTCAAACGGCGTTATATAATCGATTGGGGTCAGGAAGCCGTCGCCGATAAGGCCGACCGTATCCCTGATAGTTGAAGGGCCCAGGAAAGGCCAGACAATATACACGCCGTTTCCTATGCCACACTTTCCCAATGTCTGCCCGGTATCCTTCTCCTGGGGCTGAAAGTTGGGGTTACGTTTCATTATATCAATCAGACCTCCGAGGCCCATTGAGCTGTTCAGGGTGAAGCGGACCAATTCAATCCCGGCTGCTTTCGGTTGTCCCTGAAGTACCGCATTCACAAACCTCACAGGCATCTCAAGGTTGCGGAAAAAATTATTGACGGATGTGCGCGCCGCCTCGGGCACCACAGCATTGTATCCGCGCGCCGCCGGTTTCATGAACCAGAAATATAATCTGTCGTTAACCTCAAAAGCAAAACGGTTCCATGGCTCCAGAGGATCGGGCAGAGTCTCTCCTTCGGAGAGTTGTTCCGCTTCGGTCTCGTTTCCCACCGCATTTCCATCTTCCTTCGCCTTATCGCCCAGCAGGCCGGTAAATGGCGTTTGCGAATAAGCTGACGCTGCCAGAGATAACAAAAAGACAATGACAACTATGATATGAATTCCTTTCATGGCAATCCCCCTTAAGTTAACCACAGAGGGCAAAGAAAAATAAATAAGACGCGGGGACACGGGGACGCGGGGAAACAAACTTGTTCCGTTTTGTAGTTTCTCCGTGTCCCTGTGTCCCCGTGTCATTTATGGTCTCCGTGTCTATGTGGTTTCACTTCTCCGCTCTCTGCGAAAAATTGCTGGTTTTCTTTCTCAGCATGGCAATCAGCGCATCAAAACCCTTGAGTTTAATTACGCTCACAAACTGTGCTCTTGTTAACGCAAGTTGGCTCACTCCTAAAATGTGTATATCAACAATGCGCCACTGAGCATCGATATTACGGAGGTGATAGTTGAAATCGACATGATCGTTATCCTGCTGAATCAGCTTGCTCACAACAATCACTGTACCCCGCGACGGTTTTGATTCCGAATCTATTTCAAACCGCTCGCCGGAGTAATCATTGAATTGCCCGGCATATGACGCAATGGTCCATTCAGTGTATGTTTCCAGAAAAGTTTGCTTCTGTTTTTCATTCCATGTCTTCCAATTGCTCCCCACAGTTGCAGCAGCCATGAAAGGAATGGCAAAAGATTCCCTGATAACGGGCTCCAGGAGTTTGTATCGTCCGGAATAGCCGAGTTCCTTCGCCTTCTGCATGGATTCAAGAAGGGCTGCATTAAATCCCTTAATGACCTCTGCCGCCTGCGGCTGCGCTGCAGCTGCAGAAGAACAATACGCTCCGCCGCAGGCAAGGGCAACTGATAGAATAAAGACTTCAAATAGTATGCGTAGAGCGTTGTGCGTCGAACGTACAGCGTAAGGCATCGCCCCCCCTTATAAAAAGCATTGTGTTATTATTATAAATTATACTTTAAAAAAATTCTTTTTGAAATACCGGGGAATTCATGAGTGAAGACAAATACGATGAACGCCCGGAGCTCCACGCTCATCGTGCCTCCGCGAAACCTACTTCCGGAACAACGCGCTTTATAGGTTGGTGGACCGCTGCCATGCAGCGCTATGCGCCGCTGGTTATAGTAACAGTCATCGCGGCCACTGCCGGAGTGCTTTTCTTTTCGATAAAAAATTTCAGAATCAATACGGACTTCGACAGCATGATTTCAGAGAAGCTCCACTTCCGAAAAATAGAGAAGGATTTTAACAAGTCTTTTCCTCAACTCTCCGATACGATTGTCATCATCCTCGATGCGAACACCCCGGAACAGGCGATGTCGGCGCGGAAGCGGCTTGCCTCTCAATTACGCAAAGAAAAAGATCTCTTCAGAAATGTTTACGAACCGGGAGGCGGACAGTATTTCGAGAGAAACGGTCTGCTTTACCTGAACGTCAATGAGCTGGAACAACTCTCTGACAAGCTTGCCGGGGCGCAGCCGCTCCTTGCATTCCTGTCAAAAGACCTCAGCATGCGGGGGCTTTTCTCGGTGCTCGGGATGGCCCTGACGCATAAGGAATTGTCCGGCGCGGAGGACGGCGCTATGGACCAATTGATGGACCGGATGAGCACCACCTTTGACAGTATAAGCGCGGGGCGGCCCAGCCAAATATCCTGGGAAGAGATGATGCTCGGCAGTACAGAAACCGCTGCCCAGCGCCGGCAGTTTATAATGACGCAGCCTGTCTTCAGGGAAACGGAATTCTCTCCGGGTGAGACGGCCCTCGAAGCCGTTCAACACATAGCCGGGCAGCTCGGTATCAATAAAGCCAACGGGGTAACTGTCCGCATCACGGGTGATACGGCGCTGGCCAGGGAGAATATGGATGAAGTGAGAAACAGCACAGGCGCTGCCACAGTGGTCTCTCTCATTCTGGTAGGCATTATCCTCTATGTGGGACTTGGGGGCTCCGGACGTCTCGTGGCTGCAAGCCTCATAACTCTGATAACGGGGCTGATATGGACCACAGGCTTTGCCCTTTTCACGCTTGGCAGTCTCAACCTCATATCGATTACCTTTGCAGTATTGTTCATCGGCCTCGGCACAGATTACTGCATCCAATTTTGCCTTCGGTACAGGGAATTGATCGATTCAGGTTATGAAGGCCGCGACAGCATTATTATTGCCGCACAAGGAGTGGGCAAAAGTCTCGTGGTCAGTTGCATAACCATTGCCATAGGTTTTTATGCTTTTGTACCTACGGCATATGCCGGTGTCGGGGAACTGGGACTTATATCCGGGACCGGCATGTTCATCAGCCTGATTGCAACGCTTACCGTGCTGCCCGCGCTGCTGGCGATTACAAGTGTGCGCAAAAAGAAAAATCTTCCGTTATCGCCGGGGGAGAAACTGGCCTCTTTCCCCTACCGTTATTCATCAGCTATAACCGGCACGGCCATTGTGCTGGGAGCACTTTCGGTCCTGGCAGCGCCCGGAGTTTTTTTCAACTATAATCCCCTCGATCTTTACCAGGAGAATTCTGAATGCGTAAGTGCCATCCGCGATCTTTGCAGGGATGTCAACACAAATCCATGGACTGCCTCTGTGCTCGTAAAGGGAAAGAAGGCATCGCAAGCGCTGGCCGAAAAATTAGGGAGACTAAAGGAAGTAAAAATGGTTGTCACCGTTTCAGACTTCATACCTGAGCAGCAAACCGAAAAACTCGGCATTATTTCTGGTATTACCCTTTTCATGCCGCCAAACCTGGCTGAGGCAAAAGTGAAACACCTGAACTCTAATCAAAACATGGCGGCCCTGGCCAATTTTCAGAAGACACTTGGGAAATCATCTCTGCTATCAGGCGCGTCCGGCCGGCGACTTTATGATTCCATTCGGCGTTTCAGGCGCCTGCTTGCCGGTCCTATACAGGGAGACAAAGCATTTTCCTCTCTTGAAACAAGTATGCTGTCCGGCCTTCCGGCCTTATTCGATATGCTTTCGGAATCAATGAAAGCAGCGCCTGTTAACGAATCCACTCTGCCCCGCGAACTGGCAAGCCAGTATGTATCACCCGATGGGCGCTATCGTGTCCAGGCATTTCCGTCTGAAAATATTATGTATCCGGACGCGCTCAAACGCTTTGTTCGGGCCGTTTATTCAGTAACTCCGGATGCTACCGATGCTCCTATCACTATTTATGAATCAGGAAGGGCTGTTGTCACATCATTTCAGCAGGCTACTCTTTCGGCAATAATAGCCATCATTATCTTTCTTATGATTGAATTGCGGAGCATCTTTCTGACAGGACTGATTCTGACCCCTCTGGTGCTGGCAATGCTGATGACAGCCGCAGCATCCGTTCTGCTGCACATCCCCCTGAATTTTGCCAATGTTATTGTAGTGCCGGTTTTGCTGGGGATAGGCGTCCACAGCGGAATAATCTTTATTCTGCGTTCTCAAACAGAACCGCCGCTGCACGGAAATATGCTGAAGACGAGCACAGCCCGCGCCATACTGTTCAGTTCGCTTACGTTGTTGATCACTACCGTAAGCCTTTCGTTCTCGCCGCACCGGGGTATTTCAAGCATGGGGATACTTCTCAGCATCTGCCTGTGTTTCGTTATGGCCGGCACGCTTGTCCTGCTGCCCGCCTTGCTTCAGCTTTCAAAGCGCCGGTCCGCTTCCGGCCAACAAATTGACAGCGGAGCCCCTTCCGGAAAAGACTTACTTTGAGCGGAAATACGATGCCCCATATTTTGCCACTTTCATTCGGCATTAAACTGCACTGACGTTACTTGAACTGACAAACGCTGAACTTTTATGTCTCGCCTACAGTCTTTGTTGGTACGAAGCCTGCCCTGAGATTTCTGCCCGCAGTGTTGCAATCTCTTCCGTCGGTCCCAGGTCCGCTTCCAGCACGTCGAGCTTTTTGAGAATCTTCCCGTTGTAGTCG
>JBEKJD010000250.1:0-4627 GCA_050011415.1 Dissulfurispiraceae bacterium
TATTCTGACAGCATCACCAATGGAATGGCTGCCGGTAGCGCAAGCGGTAACGGGGCATGAGCTGGGACCCTTTGCGCCGAACTTGATGGAAACGTTTCCGGAAGCCATATTAATGATAAGCATAGGAATGAAAAAAGGAGAAATCCGCCTGTATCCCTTTTCCAGCAGAGCTTTATGATAATGCTCGATGGCAGGCAGCCCACCCATGCCGGAGCCTACAACAACTCCAACTCTTTCAGCATTTTCAGCGGTAATCCTGAAACCAGAATCGCTGACAGCCATTGTCGCAGCAGCAACGGCAAGATGGATAAAACGGTCCATCTTCTTTATTTCCTTGGCCTCGATGTAGTTTGCCGGGTCAAAACCTTTAATCTCTCCGGCAATGCGCACCGGCAGTGAAGACGCGTCAAAATGAGTTATGTGCCCTATGCCTGACTTTCCGTCTAATGCCGCATTCCACGTCTCTTCCACACCAATGCCGATTGGGGTGACCAATCCCAGACCGGTGATAACAACTCGCCTCTTGTCACTCATCCTACTTTTTTCTGTATGTAATCGACTGCGTCTTTGACTTTTGCAATTTTCTCGGCATCTTCATCAGGTATCTCAATATTGAATGCCTCCTCGAATGCCATAACAAGCTCCACGGTATCAAGCGAATCAGCGCCAAGGTCCTCAACAAAAGACGCCTCGGGCGTAACCTCCGACTGGTCTACTCCAAGCTGCTTTGATATAATTTCTTTTACTTTTTCTTCTACCATTATCTACCTCCAAATTTGGATTTCAACCCATTCAAGAGCTAAGAATCAAGAGCTAAGAAGCTATTACATATACATGCCGCCGTTTACATGCATTACCTGTCCGGTTATATATCCTGAGTCAGGCAATGCGAAAAACAATACTGCATTAGCAACATCCATGGCAGTGCCGAATCTGCTCATGGGAATGGCCTTCATCATTTCCTGCTTCACATTTTCAGTAAGCACATCTGTCATGGCCGTCGCGATAAATCCAGGCGCAACCGCATTCACCGTCAGCGCTCTGCCGGCATATTCCTTGGCCAATGTTTTTGTAAGGCCGACTATCCCGGCTTTAGATGCGCTATAATTGGCCTGTCCCGGATTGCCCATAAAGGCAACCACAGAGGCAATATTAATAATACGCCCATAGCGCTGTTTCGCCATTATCTTTACAGCCTCCCTGGAGCAGAGGAATGTACCCTTGAGATTGATGTTTATCACAGCATCCCAATCCTCTTCTTTCATGCGCATTAAAAGGCCGTCTCTCGTAATCCCCGCATTGTTGACAAGTATCTCCACCTTACCGAATTCTCTTTGAGCGTTCTCAAACAACGCGCTGACCTCGGATGAATTGGACACATCGGCTTTTAATCCCATACTCCGAATACCGAGCTTTTCAAGCTCCGACGCGGTCTCTTTAGCCATATCAGGGTTGACATCAACGACAACGATATTAACTCCCCGACCGGCAAGTGCCTCTCCTATAGCTTTGCCGATTCCGCGCCCTGCTCCGGTGATTATTGCCGTTTGTCCCTTCATAATTTAGCATGCCCCTGTTTTAAAGTCGGTTATCATTGTAACAGAGGACTGTTTTTATTTTCCAGTTAAAAAAAACAGGTTATGGGTTATGGGCTATGGGTAATAGGTGATCGGTATCAGGAAAAATGCTCAACCTATAAGCAATAACCTATTCCCCATCATCTGATTATCGGTAATTGGAGAATTGGAGAGCGATCCCGAAATCTTTATCCTTAAGATGTGCCATAATCAACTGCAGATCATCTATTTTCTTGGCCCTTACCCGCACCTGATCTTTTTGGATTTCAGGGCTTACCTTGAGCTTCATGTCTTTTATCATCTTAACTATTTCCTTGGCCTTCTCCTGTGGAATACCCTGTTGTAGAGTTATCACCTGCCTGACCGTATTGCCGGCAGCCGCCTCCAGTTTGCCGTAATCAAGCGCCTTGAGTGAAATACCGCGCTTCACCAGCTTCGACTGGAGGATATCGATAACGCTCTTCATTTTCTGCTCATCGTCCGACAAAAGTGTGATAGTGCCCTTCCCTTTGTCAAACTCAATTGAACTCTTGCTCCCTTTAAAATCAAAACGCTGTGTTATCTCCTTGACCGCCTGGTTTACAGCATTGGTCACTTCCTGCATATCCACTTCGCACACAATATCAAAAGAATGCTCGTCCGCCATACGAACCTCCCCAAAAAACAGGTTATAGGTGATAGGTTATAGGTGATAGGAGCGAATCTATTAGTTGTTACCCATTACCCATAACCTATTACCTATGACCATTCCTTTAAGTATTATACTATATCTCCTTTGGTTGACAACACTTAAACGAGGCGCTTAAACTTAAAAGTCATGGAAAGAATTTTGAGAGAGGTCCTGAAAACAGCAGTATCCGGCGTTCTCCCTGAGCCGCTGGACACCATTGAAATAGCGCCCCCGAAAGATGAGGGCCATGGAGACTTGTCCACTCCTGTTGCGATGAGCCTGACAAAGCTTTTGAAAAAGCCGCCCAGGAAGATTGCGGAGGATATAACGGAAAAAATAGATGCGTACCGTTCGTTATATATACTAACTGAAGGCTTTGATATATTTGACAAGATCGAGATAGCTGGTCCGGGCTTTATAAACTTTTCTTTCTCGCATTCGTTCCTCTGTAAAGAACTGCTTGAGCTCATTACCTCGGGCGAGGCCTTTCTCACAGAGGATATCGGCAAAAGCAGAAGAATACAAATAGAATTCGTAAGCGCCAACCCTACAGGCCCAATGCATTTGGGTCATGGCAGAGGAGCGGCCCTTGGAGCCGCGTTATCCAATCTCCTCAGCGAGGCCGGCTACAGGGTAGAAAAAGAGTTCTACATTAATGACGCAGGCCGCCAGGTAAGACTTCTCGGCATGTCCGTGTTCGCAAGATATAAGGAGCTGTTTGGTATGCAATACCCTTTCCCTGAAGACGGTTACAGGGGCGGCTATGTGGAAGACATAGCAAAGGAAATAAAAGAAAAATACGGCAATGCATTCGGGGAACAGGATTTCATTGATGCCGCAGAACTGTTCGTTGATTTTTCTTATCTGAAAATGCTCGACCTCATAAAAAAAGACCTCGAGGATTTCGGCGTCTTTTTTGATACGTGGCAGAGTGAGCGGGAATTATACGAAAAAGGAGAAGTGGCACAGGCCATCAATGATCTCCGGGAGCGCGGATACATATTCGAGGAAGCAGCTGCCACATGGTTCAGGTCAACAGCGTTCGGTGATGATAAAGACCGGGTCATAATTAAAAAGGACGGGGAATACACTTATTTTGCTCCCGACATAGCCTATCACCGGAAAAAAGTTGCACGGGGTTTTGATGAGCTGATCGACATCTGGGGAGCTGACCACCATGGTTATGTCCCTCGCATGCAGGCCGTAATACAGGCGCTCGGATGCCCCAAAGACAGCCTGCGAGTGCTTCTGGTTCAAATGGTTTCTCTTTTAAAAGGCGGACAGCCGGTCCAAATGTCAAAACGCGCCGGCGAATTCATTACCCTGCGCGAGGTTATGGATGATATTGGCGCGGACACAACCAAGTTCCTTTTTTTGACACGCCGTTCAGACAGTCATCTGGAAGTGGACATTGAGGTCGCCAAAGCGCAATCCTCGGAGAACCCTGTATATTACGTCCAGTATGCCCATGCGAGGATCAACAGTATTTTTGAAAAGTCGAAACAGGAACCGGAATCCGTCGAGTTCCATCCTGATATTCTGAAGAACCTGGTTTCATTTAACGGCGAAAACTTTTGCGAAGAAGAAATCCGCATTGTCAAAAAGCTGCTCCTTTATCCCATGATGTTCAGAAACGCGGCGATTGCGCATGAGCCTCACCGCATCACGTTCTACCTTGTGGAGCTTGCAGGAATGTTTCACACGTATTACCACAAACATAAAGTCATTACCGGGGATGTCGAACTCACCAGGGCGCGCCTTGCACTCTGCAGGGCTATACAAATAGTCCTTCGCCACGGATTAAAAATATTGGGCGTCAAAGCGCCGGACCGGATGTAAGGAAGACAGGTAGAGGTTGAGGTTAAGCAGTAGACAGATAAGGTAATAAATCTCTACCTCTACCTTTTTATGATAGTCTGTAAACTATCTCTCTCTTTATGCCGTATTTTCTTACCTTATATCCTATTATCCTCTCGGTAATGCCGAGCTTTCTTGCAGCTCTCGCCATCACCCAATTATTCTCTTTAAGGGCATTAGTGATTTCGTCCCTCTCTAGTTGTTTTACACTTTCTTTCAGCAACGCCATGATTATTTACCTCCACAGGAATATTATGACGGTGGTCCGTACTGCGCCCGGAGTTTAAGATTGACTTCGAGCACATTGACCATCGGCTCACCAGCAAGCCCGCCAAAGGGCGCTGAAGCGTTATTCTGTAATATATGATCTATCTCCTGCTTTACCGCAGCAGGGTCACGTTTCGTGTCAGCTGCCCATTTGGAGGCTACCCGGTCAAGCTGAAACTCGGCGTTCTGAAGCGTGATATGAGGGTCGAGCCCTGAACCGGAAGCTGTGACCAGGTCGCCGGGAATGTCCTGAAGT
>JBEKJD010000251.1:0-6283 GCA_050011415.1 Dissulfurispiraceae bacterium
TGGAGTCCCTGGCCGACATCGTATTGCCGGGACATGACCTAAGGGTGCTGGAAAAGGAAGTTTACGAATAGCTGTAAGAGCGGTCTCACGATAAAATATTCAGACGAATCGTCCTTGTCCTCGGCCATCAGAAGAATACGAAAATGCTATCCCCTCCCGAAAGCGAGCGCATCAAACGATTCTCGGGTTTATCCAAATACTATCCAATGTGTGGATCACTTTATGAAGGGGGGCTAAGCAGTAATGACCCTTCAATTGATGAGGAAGATGGGGTGCTAGCCGGGGGAAATTAATCAATAGTTGCCCTTTGGAAAAAGGGATTGAATCTGCTATACTGCCTACATTATGGGACAGAATCGAGTCCTTGATGAATTGACGGAAAGAACAAAGCGGGCTGTAGCCCAATACTGGGGAACCCGGTCCGCTCAAGGCCGAAAACAAGCGCAAAGCGGCAAGGCAGATCAGGGTTTCCGCAGCGCAGTAACCGGCGGCGCGCAGATGGACGGTTTCATCGACCTTTTTACGGAACTCATCACGCAGGCTGGAATACCCGAGCGGTACATTTTCAGAAAGAAGGCAGTTGAACTTCCTGGGTTCTTTAGGCCGACCAAGGAATGGGACCTTCTTGTTGTCAAGGAACAAACGTTGGTCGCCGCGATAGAGGCCAAGTCACAGGTCGATCCCTCTTTCGGCAACAACTTCAATAACCGGACTGAGGAGGCAATGGGCAGCGCCCTTGACCTCTGGACGGCTTTCCGTGAGCGTGCCTATCTTCAGAGTCCACAGCCATTCCTCGGTTATTTTTTCATGCTTGAAGACTGCGATGCGTCGAATCGGCCCGTGAGTGTCCAAGAACCACATTTCAAGGTTCTCCCGGAGTTCGTTGGTGCCTCATACATGAAGCGCTATGAGTTGTTTTGTCGGAAGCTTGTATTGGAGCGTCATTATACGGCGTCCGCGTTCATTACTTCAACGAGCCAAGACGGCATCCATGGGGACTTCAAGACACCAACCGACGACCTGTCTATCGAACGGTTTGCTAAGGTGCTGGTTGCCCATGCGGCAACCTCTGTGTGAAAAGATGTTATCGACGTTTCACAGACTGATCAATGGCGATGCACGGGATTTGTCCTTCTTAGATGATGAATCCGTCCACCTCGTCGTTACCTCTCCTCCGTACTGGAATCTCAAACGATACAATGAGAATCCGGATCAACTCGGGCATATCCAGGATTACGAGGCTTTTCTGCGCGAGCTGGAAAAAGTTTGGAGGCATGCTCTTCGTGTCCTTGTCCCCGGTGGACGGCTGGTGTGCGTGGTCGGTGATGTCTGCGTGGCCAGACGCAATTTCGGCCGACACCTCGTATTTCCCCTCCACGCCGACATTTGTGTCATTTGCCGACGGATTGGCTTTGACAATCTGAATCCCATCGTCTGGCACAAAATCGCCAATGCATCCTATGAAGTGGCGAACGGGTCCAAGTTCTTGGGCAAGCCGTACGAACCCAACGCTATTATAAAGAACGACATGGAATTCATCCTCATGCAGCGGAAGCCGGGGGGATACCGGCAGCCCTCCGAGTCGCAACGCAAAGCAAGCAAGATTTCCAAGGATGAGTTTGACCGTTGGTTTCAGCAAATCTGGAATATCCCCGGTGCATCAACCAAGCACCATCCCGCCCCATTCCCATTGGAACTGGCGACCCGCCTCGTACGCATGTTTTCTTTCACCGACGACACAGTGCTTGACCCGTTCTGCGGTTCAGGCACGACAATGATCGCCGCTCTCAGAACAGGTCGGAACAGCATCGGTGTTGAAATCGAGCCAGAGTACTGCCGGATGACAGCACGATATTTGAAGGCCGAAAACCCCGACCTCTTTTCCAGTGCAAAGCTGATTTTTGAACTACGTTCCCTGTAAACTGATGATATCGGAGCGAGTATGAATAACGATTTACCTGAACTTAGGACGGTTCGACATCCAAGACACCCCGGAATCTCGTCCGGCGTGTGCGAAGGTTTCTCCGAAGCAGCTGAAGTCTGTCTCGCCCGACATCATGTACCGCCGCGCACTATATTCTTAATTGAATGCTGTGGCAATAAGTTTAGACGTGGACTCATTTGGACGCAACCAGATAATACGGCTGAAAGGGCCTGGAAAAACCGAGATGACGCGACCAGAGATGCCTCCTACATTATTTCTTTGTCTGCGGTTGAAAAGGAGTTAGGTCTAGTTGCGCTTTCTAGGGCGGAAACACGAACGGGCGCTGACTATTACATAGGGCAACCAGGTGCTACGGACCTTGAGGAAGCATTTCGATTGGAGGTTTCTGGAGTTGATCACGGTGACATGCGCACTATAAGGGGGCGACTACGTGAGAAAGAAGAACAAGCTTCACGAGGTGACTCATGCCTTCCCGCATATGCAAGCGTAGTCGGTTTTCGTGAGGCCACCATCCTGGTGAGTTTTGTACAGGTGACATGATGCTTAATGATAAACATCGCGAAGCCGAGGATTTATCAGCAGCAGCTGCTATTGCCCGAGCCCAAGGGCGGCGGGAAGAGGCCGTTGAGCTTTATTCCCGCGCGGCCAAGGCCGAAGAAGCTGCCCTTTCTGAAGTATCCCGTGATAAGGCGAGAACACGGAGCATTCTCTCTCTTAGCCTCGCTTCGTTTCTATACAAGGCAGAACTACTCGATGCAGCGGAGATTAAAATTTTCCAATTACTAGGTGATGGATCCTTAGAAGAATGGGCAGATCGCCAACTTCGGGAGCTGCTCCAAGTCGTTTCGGATGAAAAGATGTTGGTTATGGCTCTCAGGCGTCGCTATTCCGGGGAAACTATTACAGTTGCTCTGAGGGGTGGCGAGATTGGCCAAGGAACAGGCCCGCTTGACTTGATCCTTGAGAAAGCGGCTGGCTTTCAGAGTTTGCTTTATCGTTTTGCGGAGTGGGTGGGTAAATATCCCTTACGGCTCCGCGGCAATCCCCCGAAAGATTTGATGGAGTTCATCCAAGCCAGGGCCTCAGAGCCTGCTTTAGGAAGTTATCGCATAGAGATCCGCCTTACTGAGCCGTTGCAGATGGAAATGTTCGAATCGTCCCGTGTACAGCCGCAAGCTGTCTCAGATATAATGTTTGAATTTTTTACAAAACTTACCGAAGGACCTCCGGAAAAACTTGAAGAGCTAGTCCCTCAATCTGACTACCGAAAAGCCTTTCTCCAACTGACTAGAAACCTTACTCCTGCTGGAAGGCGGCTAAAAGAGATCGGCATTTATCGTCAACACCAAAGCAAGATTCAATCAGTCTTTTTGACTGATGCGCTCCCGCGTAAAATCCAAGAGGCATTTCCACGCAAAGAAAAGGATTCGCAGGAGCCAAGAATTAAGCTTAACGGAGTTCTACGTGCGTTACATCTGGACAAAAACTGGCTTGAAATTACCAGGAAAGATGGAGAAAGAATTAGATGCGACACGGTCCATGATATGCTCGATGACGTTGTAGGGCCCATGGTAAACCGAGAAGTCATCGTTTCTGGAGCTATACGCCCTCGCCGTGGCGGTGTTAAACGCCTTATTGTGGAGGAGATTGAATTGGCCGAGGAGTCATAAACCTGTGAAAGTCAAGATTTATCCCTTCAGACACCAATCACGTGGAAATCGATTCCCTCTCGTGAAGGACGTAGTTGAAAATTAACACTCTACAGGTGACGGTGAAGAAGATGGGATATCCGGGCGCAGCGGTTGCGGGTTTTTGGGGGGTGACGATATCGGCTGTGAACAAAGCAGCAAATTCTGCTGAGGTGTCCGAAATCGGTATATATTTGTGAATTGTTCCGGAACGAACCACCACCTGGAATCGATTGGTCTCTTTCCCATTCCACTAAAGAAGACGTTTGGTTAAATACCTTGACCACCAAACTCAACCTGTCGAGACATTAATCTCTAACAGATTTTTGAATTCTTTCTATTCGGCCTAGTTATTCAATCTACCCAACAATGTCCCCTTTTTCCTTGTCGGTCATGGGAAGATGTGGGTTCATGAATATGATAATTACTGCCCAGCTCTTTGAAGACTACCTCAATTGCCAAACCAAGTGTTACCTACAATCGCTCGGTGATACGGCAAATGGACATGCCTTTCCCGGTTGGGTCCGGACTCAGAACGATTTATACCGGAGCGAGGGGATCAAACGCTTAACCGAAGAACTCGCCCCACATGAATGCATCAACGGCCTGCCCCGCACAGAAAGCTTGAAGATGGCCAAATGGAGGCTGGCCGTGGATTTTGTGGTCCGCTCGCTAAATCTGGAATCTAGTATCCCAGCATTGGAACGGACTCCGCCAGTAGGCCGAAGCCACCCCGTACAGTTCATACCTATTCGATTCATATTCACCAACATGCTTTCCAGAAGCGAGAAGCTATTGCTAGCGTTCGATGCACTCGTGTTGTCAGAAATGCTGGGTCGCCATGTTTCTCTCGGCAAGATCATCCACGGAGACAACCATGTCACGCTGAAGGTAAGGATAACTTCTTTGGTAAGTGAAGTTCGTAAACTGGTCATAAAGGTAGCCCAATTAATTTCCAGCAAATCACCTCCAGACCAAATTCTCAATCGGCATTGTGTAGAGTGCGGGTTTCAGGCCCAATGCCGGCAGAAGGCTATTGAAAAGGACGACCTCAGCCTTCTGTCTGGCATGTCGGAGAAGGAGCGAAAGAAACTCAGAAACAAAGGCATTTTCACTGTCACCCAACTCTCTTACACCTTTCGGCCGCGCAGAAAGACAAAGAGGCTCTCCGGAAAACCCGAAAAGTATCACTATTCTCTGAAAGCTCTGGCCATTCGCGAGGGCAAAATCTACCTCGTTGGAGACGAGAAGCTAAAACTGGATGGAACTCCGGTTTATCTGGATGTCGAAGGACTTCCAGATCGCGAGTTCTATTACCTAATCGGTCTGCACGTCAAAAATGCTCAGGCCTTTATTCAGCACAGTTTATGGGCAGAAACTCAAGAACAGGAGAAGAAAATATGGGTTGATTTCATCAACATTTTGTCAGTCATCCAGAACCCTATTTTGATCTGTTACGGCAGCTTCGAAACGACCTTTTTAAAACACATGTTCAAACGTTACGCTGGACCGGCACAGGAGTCTGCAGCGGCAAATGCGATTAACTCTCCATTGAATCTACTATCGTTCATTTATGCCCGAATTTATTTTCCCACTTACTCCAATGGACTCAAAGACGTGGCGAGATATTTGGGTTTCAAATGGTCGGAGCCAAACGCTTCGGGCATTCAGAGTATTCTTTGGCGATGGGAATGGGAACGGTCAAATGAGGCTTCGTTGAAGGCAAAACTGATTACCTACAATGCGGAAGACTGTGGGGCATTGAGTTTTGTTACGGAATTCGTGATTGGTCTCGGCGTCGGGGTACAGAAAAGTGAAGAGACTGACAACCAAGCCATTAGCATCGTCAAAACAGATTCTCTGCGGCGAGAGAGCCCGTTCAAATTTCAGAGGAATCAGTTTCATTCGGTCGCAATGGCAGAGATCAACCGCGCCGCATATTGGGATTATCAGCGAGAGAAAATACTACTAAAATCTAACCCACGACTCAAAAAGGTCGGGCAAGTTGCTGCCAAAAGGGCAGAAAAGAAACTCCGCGTAAACAAGGTTATCCATTGGCCGCGGCCTCAAAGTTGTCCGCGATGTGGCCAACCTAGGTTTATCAAGCACCAAAGGCATAGCAAAACTATCCTGGATATCCGGTTTGACCGATCATGTATCAAAAGGTGGGTTACCAAAAACTCTTTTTACCGTTATCGGTGTTCTGCCTGTGATGCAACATTTCAAAACTCCGATTGCAATTGGGGCCGCACAAAATTTGGCGGAAACCTCCAGGCGATGTCGGTTTATATGAATATCGATCTGAGGATACCTCAGGAGCGGGTTGCGGCCTTTCTTAATCAAGTGCTCGGTTTCAAACTTTCGCGCGGCACAACAAACGAATTCAAGGCCAAAACTGCGGCATTATACAAAAAAACCTATGAGAGGCTTCTTCAGAAGATAGTCATAGGACAGTTGATTCACACCGATGAAACAAGGGTAAATGTGAAGGGCATAGTTGGGTACGTCTGGGTTTTAACTAGCCTAGACCCAAATCAAGCGAGTCTATGAAAGTTTTGTTGCCAATACAACTCGAACATCCATCGTTAGCTGGTGATGCATGACTTTTTCGTGGTTGTAGTGGGTTTTGAGCACAAAATGAGCAAATTAT
>JBEKJD010000252.1:0-4591 GCA_050011415.1 Dissulfurispiraceae bacterium
CGGTGAGGCGCACAGCCTTCTGGACACTGCAATGCAGCGGCTCGGTTTAAGTGCTCGCGCTTATTCGAGAATACTTAAAGTTGCCCGCACCGTTGCTGACCTGGACAGCGCCGAATCAATCGGCAGCAGCCATATTTCCGAGGCCATTCAGTACCGTATGCTGGACAGGGGACATGTGTAGACCGCCCGGAAAAAATATTAAATTAAGTTAAATTTGGAGGTGACCAATGGCTATGAAGACAGTTAAATTAGAAATACCTTTTCAGAAGCTCATTTCAATTATAGAACAGCTTGATCCGGATGAAAAAATGGTCCTAAAAAAGAAGCTTGAGAAAGAGAAAATTACAACCTGGCAGGAACGGTTTGGACATGCTTTGCAAAAATTGGGTAAAAAAAATATCCGTTTTGCTGAAAAGGAAGTAGCCGAAGACATAAAGAAGGCGCTTGCAGAGGTGCGTTCGGGTGCAAAGAATTAGGGCAGTAGTTGATGCCAATATACTTATAAGCGGAATCATCTCACCCAAGGGCGCACCGCGAAAGATACTCGAATTGGCAAGAAAGGACGGGTTTACAGTTGTTTCCTCCCTCTCGATCAATCAGGAAATTCTTAGTGTCCTGCACAGAGATTATATCTATATCAAGTATAATCTCACTGAAGAAATAATCGATGAAATATCGGCATTCCTGTTTGAGGGAACAATCCTGACGGAAGACCGGTATTTGTTATCAAAAGTCAAGAAAGATCCGAAAGACGATAAGTTTATCGCTTGTGCACTTGAGGGAGAGGCAGACTATGTTGTCTCAGGGGATAATCACCTGCTTAGACTGAAACATTACAGGGGCATTCAGATAATTGATGCGCAAGATTTTCTGAAGCTCATTGGCAATAAATGAAACCCAGAATCTATTTCGCCCTTATATGCTGACATAGTTGGTAAGTAATAGCCTGCTGATCATCGGCGCTTAAGGCTGCATACTCGTTGACTATGAAAGTCGGCAGGGCTGTCTCGTTAAGCACCCAAACATCAAATCCTTTAGGCATTTTTTCTACAAACCAGCCTACATAAACCACTGCCGGTTTCACTGGGAATGTTTTTCCGAGCGAGGATTCCAGAAATCTTTTAACCCATGCAGCCTGAGCCCGGGCCTGTATCAGGGGATCGCGGTCGGGACTCATTCCATTTATACTTATTTTGTCTCCATCGAACGAGACTCTGCTTTCTCCTCTCAGGGGCTTACTCACTGTCTTTGTTTCTATTGTGAAAATTCCTGTTGGACCTATAACCACATGATCGATATTAAAGTCTTCCCCGACGATATCGTGAAGCACTCTGTAGCCTTTAACCCTCAGCTCTTCAAGGCATTGACCTACAAGGCGTTCACCATCACGCCCCAGTCGAAGTTGTCGCCTCATTTTACGCAACTTATGAATTCTTACAGCCGCATAGACACCCGCCAGTATCGCCAGAATGCTGAAAAGCGCTGCCGCCTTAAAATCTGCAGGCACCTTGAAATACCAACGCCACCATTCCATAAAAGCCAAAAACAAAAGCACCAGGGGAAGGAACGCAATATCGTCCATTTTATCGAGAAGTCGTTGCATTTCTTCATCAAGAGATTGTCCTGGAAGTCTGAGAGGTTTTTCTTTGAACGGTGTTTTCTTTTCTCTTCTCATTTGTTTGGTATCATCAGCATCTGCTCATTTAACTGGCCCGATTAAAAATTGTCAGACAAGCTTATGTGATCACAGGTTCTTTATGTGTATTTCCCCGCAGCCATACGAGCGTCTTGCTCAAGTGGCGCATTAAAATAACCAGTGGTGACAATTTGCAATAAGTATTCCTGCAAAAAAGCCGCAACTGATCCACATTGCTCATATTGTTGAACATGCTTACATTCGTGAGCAATCAGATTGCGGCTGCCATATACACGCTTACATATAAAGATGCCGTAAAAAAGAGTCAGTCCCGTCATGTTTGGCCCAAGCAGACCGGTCTGAAGTGCCGCAGCAGCAAGCTCAGGGTCCTCCGGCAAAGGGAGCCGTTCAACAACCTTGACCCGAATCTTTTCTGGTTGAACTACACCGACTCCACGAGCCATCATGATCTCGTCTGGCAACAACGCTGTTCCTGTCGAAAGTATTTCACGCTGCTGCCTTTCTGCCCACTCAATGGCTTTGGGCAACAACTTTGGCAATTCGGCCTTGAGATTAATCACTTAATTCTTCCTATAGAGCCTGTTTTATAATTTGTGAAATAAAACTGTAAAGCAATATCCCAACTCCAGATAATCCGCTGAGAAGAATGACAGCAAGAGCAACATACCAGAATCTAATAAATTTAATATTTAAGCGCTGTGCATTCTTCGTTGCAACCGAAAAAACCTTATCGAAATCTTGAGGTGATGCTGCAATAGAGACATACCATCTATTTTCATGGATACCCGTTACTGTCATTTTGATAACTTCCCATAAAATAAAAAACAAGCACGATATTGTGATCAGCAAGCCAGCCCACAACATCTGTTGATCAGAAAGTAAATACTTTGTTTTTTCCCATACTGTAAAAAAAGCGGCATACCCGATAGCGATTACGAGTTTTGTATAATTTGAAGATTTATCGTAGGCTGCAGAAACAACCCTTGTAAGTGCATCTATTCGTTTTGAGTACTCTTCTTCTTGTCTCTTTCTCTCTTGTGCCTCAGCTTGAGCTTTTATAGTTTCGCTTGCAATTCGTAATTGATTTTGAATGTCTGATTCCATCAGTTGTCTCCCTTAAATACAAGCAGTACAATATTGAGTTCTTTTTTTCCTTATCCTTGATTATTCATCACATCGCCAAACAGCCGCATTATTGGCGATGTAGAGAAGATTTCGTCCGACTCTTCCCAGTGCCTGGAAGCAGTCGGGGCATAAATTACGTAGGTCCTTTTCCTGAAACCCTTTGCACCTACCGCTACAATTGCACACCTTGCTTCTATTCAGAACCTCCGCTATAGCATCTCTGTTTTGGGCTACTTCGCGAGCCAATTGCGCGGTGAAAGTTTTATCTCTATCGGCTCTGTTATTCATGGGGGCTATATTTTCACGCTTTTAAGAATTTGCATACGTCGCTCACGTTCCTCAATCTCCTGCTTCAGTCTTTTACGTTCGTTTTCTTCCGCATCTCTTATCTGTCGTTCAATGGTTTCCTTATACTTAAAGTTTGCCGTAGGGAGCCAGCCTTTAAAATAATTAATCAACTGCTGAATAAAGTTGCTATCATCCCTTACCCGTGAAACTACAGCCTTATTGCCTGATATCTGAAATTGTCCTGGATCATATCCTGCAAAGGATCCATAATTCCCCATGTTTTGGAAAGCCCTGACCCATGTTGGGTTGACAAACGTGCTGAGTGTCAGAGTAAGCGTTCCTCTTTCATAATCAACTCCAACCAATTTTGGAGGATCAGCAATCAAGGGATCATCTATATCGCTTACAGGGATTACGGTTGCCTTGAGTTCACTTAAACGCTGTTGAGTAATAAACTCATTCTTTCTTCCAATGAGCTCCGCCTTAATAACCGCAATTGAAGCCGGACGCTCTGATGGAGTCTGACGCAACATTGCGGAAACAAGGTCATCCAAATAGCTGCATCCAAGCGCAACACTACTTATCGTCTTATAGCCTGTGCCATATGGCACTTCACCTGTGAACATTTCATTCAGTATTAAGCCGAGGGCATATATATCAGCACGATGGTCAACTTCAAGACCGCGACCACGCTGTTCAGGTGCGGCATACTGAAAATTAGCCAATCTATCAGTATCCTTTGTATCTACTGCAGTAAACAACTCTTCTTCTTCAAAGCGTGCAATACCGAAGTCACAGACTAAAAGACGCTTATTTGCTGAGTCATAAAGAATGTTTTCGGGTTTAATATCGCGGTGAACAACTTTTTGCAGATGAGCAGCTTCAATTCCGTCCAGCAACTGTCCGAAATAGGGTAACACCATGTCGGTTTTAATGCCGGCATCGATTAATTTTCTCAGAGAGCGATCATAAACCGGCATTACATAGAATGGTGCTGACACTGCCCCATCTTTATAAAGGCCGCGATCGACAACAGTAACGATGTTAGGATGTTTATTTCTTTCGCAGAATACCAACTCGTTTTTAAATCGTTTTAGTTTGTCACGAGTGGCTTTCTCAGGATCGAGCAGCTTAACCGCCCAACGTTCCCCGGCATCATCGGTGCACTTGAAAATTCGTCCAGCCCCTCCCTCGCCCAGGATGCCTTTGATACTATAAGCGGAAAAGGAAGTTTCAAAAACACTTGGATTTTTTGAAGATCTCGCCACTATTATCTCCGTTAATCATGCAAGCATAGTTTAAGGAATAGGGGCAGGGCTGTCAATTGAAAATCACAATTGTAAATCAGAAATAAAAATGCTATTGTTATTCAAAATCTGGACGCGTACAAGCAACCCATACAATTATTACATGAATAGGGAAATTAATGAATATCAATGGCTATGAGATGGCATTCGATGGGGAAGTTCTTCAAAGAGGTTTCTGGCTCTATGTATGGGAGATCATCTACCAGCAAAGAAC
>JBEKJD010000253.1:0-4591 GCA_050011415.1 Dissulfurispiraceae bacterium
CGGGGTGTAATCGAGAGCCCTTTGACCACGATTGCGCCAAGCCTGTTCAAATCAATGTATTCCGCGTACTCTTCCCCGTAGCCGAAGGTCCCCGAAGCAGTCATCACAGGGTTTTTCAGTTTCAAAGAAGCAACGGTTGCAGACAGGTTCACCATACGATATCCTCCAGGTTGAATATCGGACCTTCTTTACATATTCGTTTTTGTCCGGCAACAGTCTTCACCATGCACCCAAGACATGCGCCGATGCCGCATGCCATATGCTCTTCCAGGGATGCATAACATATAAGCCCCGCAGCACGCGTAATCTGAGAGAGTGCTTTGAGCATGGCAGTGGGACCGCATGAATAGACAGGCAATGCGCCCGCCTCAGGCGGGGTAACGAGCGATTCTCCGATAAAATCTCTCACCGCATTGGTAACCCGTCCGCTTTGTCCATCAGACCCGTTATCGGTTGTGATAAAAATCTCCTTCGATAATTGCCGGGCCTCTTCGAGCATGACCAGTTCATCACTATTCATGGCGCCATAAAATAAATATGCATGTTTCTCATATTTCCGCATAAATGGAAGCAGGGAGGCAATGCCGACACCTCCGGCAACCGCAATGAAGTCACCATCAGGCTCTGGGTAACTGTTCCCCAGAGGCCCGATAACCTGGAGCATATCACCTTCTCTGAGCTGAGAAAGCGATGTAGTCCCCTTACCCCGGATACGGTAAATAAAGCCCAATCGGTTATGCTGCATACTGTAGATGCTGAACGGCCTTTTCAAAAGTGGATCAGAGGCAGTCCCTGTCTGTATCATATAGAACTGTCCGGGCTCGGGAGCAATGATTTCAGGGACAGGCTGAAGTGTCAGCAGCTTGAATTGTGAGTTCAGCCGCGTGGTCTCCGAAAAGTCGCAGGCTTTTTGGTGTGTAAATGTGTTGCAGACAATTTCAGCAGTAAAAAATTTAGACAAAGCTGATCTCTATAATCTCATATTCGATGTTCCTGGCAGGGGCCTTGACCATAGCAGTATCGCCCGCCTCCTTGCCTATCAGGGCCCTTCCGACAGGCGAGCCTATTGATATCTTGCCGCTCTTGACATCCGCCTCGTCAGGACCTACGAGGATGAACTCATACTCTGTGTCAGCCTCTATATCGAGCACTTTGACCGTGGCGCCAAAGGCCACACGAGACTGGTTTATCTTTGAGGGGTCAATAACATCGGCCATTGCCAGTTTGGACTTGAGTTCCTGTATCCGCCCCTCCAGAAACGACTGCCGCTCCTTGGCAGCATGATACTCTGCATTCTCAGACAAGTCACCATGGGCCCGCGCTTCGGCTATATCACTTATGTTGCGCGGCCTGTCTTCCTTTAACAGCTTTTCGAGTTCTTCCTTCATCTTCCGGTATCCTTCAGGGGTCATCGGCACACGGCTCATGTATAGTTGTTTCCTCCCGCGACTTTTTTTTACAAGTTCGTCAGTATCAGTATTAGTTAAAATAACATGTTTGGGCAGTTTTTTCAAAAAAGCGCGTTCAGCCGGCAGGGTTAGGTGGCAGGGGCAGTGCTGTTTAATCTAATTTATGAAGAACTTTTGTCCGGTAAAGACGGCAGCTGGGTCCTGAAAGCATAACGATCATCATCGAGTATAATTTGGGCTGCTTTCAAATTAACGGTATTCATGACAAGAGGGGCTTTCAAATTTGCTGTAATATTCTTGTTCACAACAGTAAGAATGGTAAGGATCAGTAACTCATCCGGACCCTTAATATCCAGGAACAGCTGTTCATCATCCCGTATATCCACTGAATAATCCGGGAACATAATGAAGGGGTTCACCACAATAAAAGCCACAGATGGATCATCAACCGCATGGAGCCATTGTATCGGGTCCTTGTAGTCTATCAGGACATACCGTTTTAAATCATCAAATCCGGGTATCCCCAAAGGGAAATCTATGATTTTATTCTCTTCAATCTCAATTTCACCGAATCTTGTAGTATTGATCTTCATCCTCACCTCTTAATATTAAATATATGCGTTAAAACTTACATTCTTTCTGACTCTTTTGCTCATACACTCATCCGCCGCTTTTCTCTACTTGTCTTGCATTCCAAAAAAATCTTTCAGCTTGTCTATTTCCATGATCACGGATTCCTTGTTCAATTGTTTCAGCTTTTCGTAGAGTTCCTCCCTGTATATCGGCGTCTCCCTCGGCGCCTCGATGCCAAGCTTGACAATGCCGTTTCCTATATCAAGGATCTTGATCCGTATGTCGTCGCCAATAGTAATTATCTGTCCGCTTTTGCGAGTAAGAACGAGCATTACGACACCATTTTACTGCTTTTATTATCAGTCATTTTCTTTTTCTGCCTCCCCCGTGTCTGGCTTAAAGCGCCTGCTTTTGGTACTGTTGGCTGCGTTATTATTTTTTTATCATTTGAGATACTGAAAAAGATTTTGTTGCAGGACCGATGCCGACATAGTAAGAAGCGCCTGCAAGGTGGCCTGCTGTTGTGCTAAATCAGAAGAGATTTTGGCGATATCCGCATCCTGGGCATTTGACATTGCGCTGGTCACATTCGTTGTCTGGCCGGACTGGTAATTACCTATCTCAGTGATTTCGTTCTCCCTGGAGCCGACATCCGCCAGCTTTTCTGAAACAGTACTTGAAAGATCGCCGGTGTACTGAATCGCTTGCTGAACGCGCCCGCTGTCATTGTTTTGAAGAGATACCTTAAGGAAATTCAGGGCCCGAAGGATATTATTATCGTTAAGGTAATTGTTATTGAAACTATAGTAATTAGCCAGAACAGAATTATCGCTCGTATCATTAAGGGATACAGAAGTCCCTGATGTAGCAGTGCCTGCGCCGCCTCCTGCATTAACAGTAGTCGATGCGCCGGAAAAACCCAATTGCGCCGCACTTAAAAGACCGCTATTCCAGTTGATTGTGACCTGAGAGTCCAAGCTTCCCGTCGGAGTCGAAATATTAAATTTGTTTGTGCTTGTGTCATAGTTCACCACAAAATCCGATATTGCCGTACCCCCTCCGACTGCGCTATTTAAAGCGGTCTGAATAGCTGCAGCCAGATCGGCCCCGGTAGTATAGGTCCCGGGGTTTATTGTGGCCGTCATATTATCACCAGCCGCGCCGGCATTAGCGTTATAAACAATAGTATCATTTCCGGCGCCAATCGTAAGACCGGCGCTTTCATCTGTTGTATTAAAGCCCAATAATTGCCGCGCCGTTGAACTGCTGTTGGACCAATTGAGAGTAAGAGTATCTAAATTACCGGCGTTCGGGGCAATACTAAATTTATTGGCATTTGTGTCGTACGTTACATTATATGAATCTTGACCGCTCACACCCGACGCAGCATTAGCGGCATTATTCAATGCAGTAGTTACAGCTGTTGCCAACTGGTCATGAGTATAGGTCCCCCTCGCAATTGTGGCTGTAGCCTGATTGCCATTCACAGTAACAACAATTTGATTATTTGCAACGCCTCCATTAGTGCCGTCATCAATAACTATGCTGTCGTTTGCGGTTGCCTGGGTAATATAATTATAGTTCGTTATATTGTTTTCCAGAGTCATATTGTTCCCTGTGGTCTTGTCGTACGAGAGCATGTTAATACCCTTACCTGAAGGATCTGTGGTTGATGAAACACTGATATCGATATTCGCCGAACTTCCGGCAGGTTCAGAAGCAACAACTAGCCTGAAATCAGGGTTTGTCGTGGTCCCTTTGTTCACCACCTGCGCTTTTACCCCTGCGTTTGCGCTGTTTATTGCGTCACGAACATCCTGAAGAGTGGAATTAGCTGCAATAGTCACACCCACGCCGCCCGCCGGCCCGCTGCCGGACTTAATATTAATAGTACCTCCGTTGGCAGTAAAAATACTATTGGATGAATTAAATGCGCCGACTGTATAATCACTTTCAGCTGTTTGAATTGATGGGTCGATGGACTGGTTGCCCGATTGAACAAAACCGAGTTCCTGCTCAATGTCCGGTGTTGTTGATCCCCAGTTTACAGAATCTCCGGCTCCGGCAGCTCCTGCGATCGTGAATTTATGCCCGGTGGGATCATATGAAACGGTTACATTCGCTAACGCTGGATTTACTCCTCCTTGAGCCTGGATTGCCGACTGAAGCTGCGCAGCAAAACCATTGGCGTCATAATTAACTGGAGCTGTGCCGGAATTAAGAGTTACAGATGTACCGTCTATGCTAATCGAATCCTGGGGATTAATAGCATATGTTAAACTGGCCGGCGCTGCTGTTTCCAGCGCTGACAGGGGGTCTGCATCAGGAATGGTATTGGCCCCGTCATTTGTCCAGTTATATGTCGGCAGTATAGCTGTAACAGAATCAGCGGCATTGACACGCTTGAAACTGAACAGGCTGCCTGCGGAAATGTTGGTGCCGATATTAATACCCTGGCTTACATTAACACTGACCGAATTTGAGCTGCCTGTAAGCTCGCCAGTCATGGTATTTATCGGCTGGACATTTGATTGATCACCTGCAAATATATAGGTGCTGCCTGATTTTGTGTTTGCAATACTGACTGAAGTGTCAAACAAGTTCTGTAC
>JBEKJD010000254.1:0-4580 GCA_050011415.1 Dissulfurispiraceae bacterium
CAAAACATTACATGGAATGCACGAAATAGCTGAATCAGTCAAGGGTGCTTCTGCAACCATAGGAATGCTTAAAGAAAGCTCCACGAAGATTGGCGAGATTGTGGTGGTAATAAAAGACATATCGGACCAGACAAACCTTCTGGCGCTGAATGCCGCTATCGAGGCTGCACGTGCAGGCGAGCAGGGACGCGGCTTTGCTGTTGTTGCTGATGAGGTCAGGAAGCTTGCCGAACGCACCGCTACGGCCACTCAGGAGATAGCCGGAATCATAGGCCTCATACAAAACGATACGGAAAAATCTTTTTCAGCTATGAAAAGCGCTCAACTCAGGGTTGAAGAGGAATTGAAACTTTCGGGTGATGCGAGCAATTCTCTTGAAGCAATAGTCAGCGCCTCTGCAAAGGGCATGGATATGGCCCAGATGATAGCTACAGCTACCGATCAACAGTCTACTGCTGTCGAAGATGTCTCACACAGAGTCGAAACCATTGCGGATATAACAAAAAAATTACAGGTATCGACTGCTGATATAAAGCAGTCTTCAGACGGGCTCGCATCACTTGCTGATGAATTGACCCGCATGGTGGCATGGTTTAAGTCATAAGGGTCTGCGAATAAATAACTTGTGCATTCAGACCCTCAGTCAGAACTGTATCTGACACTTCTTCGCGCCGCCCTCATCCCTGATCCACAGCAATATCTTTTTGGAACGGGCACACCAGTCTCTTACGTCAGGTTCGAATGTAGGGCAGTCCGCAATGACCTCAAGGATGTCCCCCGGCTTCATCCTGACAGCCGATGCGGTTATTTTCAGAGTGGGCTGCGGGCATCTGAGTCCTTTTGCGTCAATCGTGAGCATTGCCATATCCATTCCTCCTATACCAGAGCAAGCGAATATATATATATTTATTTATTACTTGCCTGCAACAGTTCCGGGTGACACGCCACTATTATAACTCCATCGGCGTTTTTTTTGAAATGTGTACCATGGGATATAAGTATCCGCTATATAAAAATAGAGAAATTGTATATTGCCTTGTGAGCTATGTTATTATAATTTTTACATATTGGTGAGAGGGCGGTTAGCTCAGCTGGGAGAGCATCACGTTCGCAACGTGGGGGCCGAGGGTTCGAATCCCTTACCGTCCATTTTCTTTTTCTCCGCGTTTCATAAAAATAAAAAAACGTAATGCGTAATGCTTCGGGCACAGTTTTTTCGGAGTTTGATTTTTTAGAATATTTTGTGGGTTAATAAGAGTGACAGCACGTATCATGTAATAACCATCCGGAGAAACTGAAAGACTCCGGCGAATAATTTGGAGGGAACTATGTTCAGCATACAGGATTCATTGGTAATACTGGCAATAGTGCTGGTGCTCTTCGGAGGGAAGAAGCTGCCCGAAATAGCTTCCGGGATGGGAAAGGCCATAAAAGGTTTTAAAAAAGAGCTTAGCAGTCCCGATGAAATAGATATAACCCCGGAAAAAGACGAGGCGTCGAAAAAAGATATCGAAAAACAAAACATCAAATAGAACAGGCGGCTGCAATGGACCAAAACAAATTGAAGTCACGGGTAAAAAACAGGACTGATAGTGAAAAACTTACGATCAACTCCCTGATGTATTTTGTTGCCGATGCTGTTATATATTCAGTAAACGATCTTGTTCACCGGAAAAGTGCTCTTGTTATGGCCTGGCTTGAGGGCGAAATGCTCAGGACGAAAAACCTGTATGAGCCTGAAAGCTCAATTACGATCACCAAGGTTTTAAAGAAAAGCGAGAAAGAAGCAATGCTGATTATGACATCGGACGGAACGGTCGTAATCATATCGACAAAGGACCCGAAGGGGGTTACTCCACAGATAACAAAACAGCCGTCAAAGCCCTCGTAATTATTGGTCTTCCCGCTGCTCGTCCTTCGGCTCAGGATCTTTTGTTTTAGCTCGTTCACAAATAGCGCGGTATAGTGCTTCGGTATCTGAGCCGGGCGGTATCAGTGCCCACTCCCCAACGTTGGCCCCTTTCAGGAACAGACTCAACTCATCACCCTCTTTGCTGTAATCGGCTTCCAAAAGCACACGGTACTTTTTGCCGGAACAGTCCACTTCCTTCCGGGATACCGTATAATTATAGCGCTCATACCCTTTAACCGTAAGTCCCAGCTTGTATCGTTCACGTATCTGCCATTCACGGTCCTTTTCATCCCTGATCATGCGCTTTGTCCAGACATTGATAATATCCAGCTTGGCAAGCTCCAGATGCATGACGTCATAAATGGTTTTATAGGGATAAGAGACCCTCTTAGCATCATAAAAGTAGGAAAAATGCCGGTCCGCGGCATAAGGTTTCCATTCGGCAGCCTCGGCAGAGACACTGCACCAGACGCCGGCCACAAGTATTACCGCAATAAAGACGTTAACGACAGCTGACAGACTTTTGTTGCTTGCCATAACTCTTCCACCTCCAACCGCATAATTATACCACTACTATTTTCCATATTGCACCATTTTTTCAACATATCCTGTACTGTCTGAATTCCCCGGCGTATGGCAGGAATTGCCTTTTGCGACAATAAAATAAGCATCTTTACATTTTTGTAGTTTTTTAAGTAAACTGTCCGTGATGGTGCGCGGTGACAACAAAACGGTAGAGATGACTGCTCTCTACGAGATAAGCAAGCTTCTGGGCTCCTCGCTGGATATCGGGTCGAACCTCAGGGGCGTTATGAGAATGCTGTCGGAATACCTTGACATGAATCGCGGAACAGTGGCGCTGCGCAACAATAATGAAGTCTCCATAATAGCGGCCCACGGTATGTCTCAGGAAGAAATAAAGCGTGGAAGATACAGGCTTGGAGAGGGCATTATCGGACAAGTCGCAAAGCACGGCTCCCCTATTGTTATCCCTAATATCGGCGATGAACCGCTGTTCCTCAACCGTACCGGGGCACGGAAAATTATACGTAAAGAGAATATCGCTTTTTTGTGCGTGCCTATAAAATTTAAAAACGAAGTATTAGGCGTTCTCAGTGTTGACAGGCTTTTTGGATCAAAAGGGGTATCGTTTGAAGAGGACGTCAGGCTGTTGAAAATCATTGCCTCTTTAATCGCCCAATCAGTAAGACTGCACATGGAGATCGAAAAAGAACGGGAGGCGTTCCTCGAAGAAAAAGAGGACCTCAAGCAGCAGTTAAAGGGCAAATATACGGTAACAAACATCATAGGCAATTCCGACCGGATGCAGGAAGTCTTTGAATCAGTGCACAAAGTTGCGCCGTCAAAGGCAAATGTCCTGCTGCGCGGCGAAAGCGGTACGGGAAAGGAACTGCTGTCAAAGGCAATACATTATATGAGTCCCAGAGCACGGGGGCCGTTTATCAAGTTCAACTGCGCATCTATTCCAGAGGGTCTCCTCGAATCAGAGCTGTTCGGGCATGAGAAAGGGGCCTTCACCGGCGCAATGGCTTCAAGGAAGGGGCGCTTTGAACTGGCGAACGGCGGCACCATCTTCCTTGATGAGATCGGCGATCTTCCGCTCGCTCTGCAGCCGAAGATACTCAGGGCGCTCCAGGAAAAAGAATTTGAGCGGGTGGGCGGAGAAAAAACCATTAAGGTCGATATACGGCTGATCGCTGCAACGAGCAGGAACCTTGAGGAACTCGTTTCAAGCGGCAGATTCAGGGAAGACCTTTATTACCGCCTCAACGTGGTCCCTATTTTCCTCCCGGCGCTGCGGGAAAAGAGGGAGGACATCCCGTTGCTTGTGGAATACTTCCTGAAGAAATACAATCAGGACAACCGGAAGGAGGTTGTGATTACACCGGAGGCGCTGAATTCATTTCTTAATTATGATTGGCCCGGCAACGTCAGGGAGCTTGAAAACACCATAGAGCGGCTGGTGGTCATGTCGGGCGGGGCTGTCATCACACATTCCGATCTTCCCTTAAACATCAGGGAACAACTGATAAAAGCGCGGTATGCCGTTCAGTTGAAAGATGCGCTTCCTTCAGCCATCGAGGATATAGAGAAGACTAAAATCATCGATGCCCTCAAGAGAACGGGTTGGATTCAGGCAAAAGCGGCAAGGCTGCTTGGCCTTACACCACGCCAGATAGGGTACAAAATGAAAAAATATCGCCTTCAAAGCATGAATCCCGAACAGGAAGTCAGGAGCTGGGATTGACAGAGTTTGCTTTTCGCAGCCGTCTGATCTGATATAGATATTCAAGTGGGCAAAATAATCGCCATAACAAACCAAAAAGGCGGTGTCGGCAAAACAACGACCGCGCTTAATCTTTCATCATCTCTCGCCCTGTCAGATGTTAATATCCTTGTCGTTGATTCTGATCCGCAGGGCAACCTGACCAGCGGGTTCGGAATTAAAAAAGACAATATGAAATCAGACCTCTATGAGGTCTATGCCGGCAGGTCGCCTGTTCAGGACGCTATTGTGGAAACGCTTATTCCCAATCTCCACCTGCTGCCCACTTCGATGGACCTGTTCGCTGCCGAGATAGAACTCCTCGATAAGAAAGACCGCGAAAAAAACCTTAAGAGCATTTTAAAACCGCTCAGGAACAAG
>JBEKJD010000255.1:0-4548 GCA_050011415.1 Dissulfurispiraceae bacterium
AACCTGTGCCGCAACAGTACCAACAGCCACAGCAGTACCAGCAACCTGTGCCGCAACAGTATCAACAGCCTCAGCAGTACCAACCTGTGCCGCAGCAGTACCAACAGCCACAGCAGTACCAACAACCTGCTCCGCAACAGTATCAACAGCCCCAGCAGTACCAACCGGCTTCGCAGCAGACGCAAGGCAATCAAGCACAGCCACCGCCGGCTCAGCCGCAACAGAATCAATCTGTGCCGCAGAATCAGGTTGATATACCACTGCCTGTGGCGAATGAAAATGCTGAACAGGTCCTTTTTAAACTTGAAACCGCAGCCGCCGTATATAATGGGCCGACACTGAAAACTCTTTTTACTCTTGATAAGCCCGCAGTCATAACCAAGGTTTTCACATATCACTGGAATAATGGAGCCGGGGCAACTCCCGGGCGTATTTCCCTAAAAAACTCAAACACCGGAGTAGTCATTGGAGAATGGGATGCAACCGGAGCCTATCATATGTTCGACCTTACTCCTGGAGCTGTGTGGCCTGTTAGTGGAGACGGCCCCCCATTTTTGTATTGGACAATACAGCCAAATGTGAGTATTCCGGCAGGTACATATGAGGTGTTGGATTCCGGGCCTGAAACATGGTCTTACAATTCGGAGATAGGGAATATGGGTTGCGTATGGGTATCAGGAAGGTACACCGGGGCAACAGAACTTAAATCTGATGATGCCGAGACCTGCAATAAGCGCGGACTTGCTTATAAAAAGTCAGGGAACAATCAGCAATCCATCGATGAATATACCAAAGCGATTCAGCTTAAACCTGATTTTGCTGCAGCTTATAATAATCGCGGCGTGGCTTATCAGAAGATGGGCAACTATCAGCAAGCTATCGATGATTACAACAAAGCCATACAGCTTAACGCTGATTTTGCTATAGCTTATTATAATCGCGGCTTGGCTTTCGCGGAGTCAGGTAATGATCAACAATCAATTAATGATTTCAAAATAGCCGCAAGACTCGGTGATAAAATTGCTCAGGATGAATTGACTGCGAAAGGAATTCAGTGGTAATTAATGATGCGCAGCGGTACGTCTGTTGCATCCGGGGTCTACTTCAAAATCGAATACCTTTTGCGTATTATCAGATCGCGCGCTTAATTTTTTCTGCTGTCCGACGATAAATAAGTAGCGCCCAATGCAATATATTCGGCTTTTCAAGTTCTGCAGGGGCGCGAGGGATCATTGGTCCCATTATTGCGCGGCGGAAAGTTAAAGGAGGAAGCTATGGCGTGCAAACCAGGCGGCAAACCTTGCGGCACCAAGAAAACAGCGACCAAGAAAACCGCAACTAAAAAGAAGTAGCAATATCTTGTAAATAAAGGGGACGGCTTTCTTTAATATTCATCAATGAGAGCCGTCCCCTTTATTTTTTATTGAACGAGTCTGCTACTTCTGCAATATGTCATGCAGAAACTTTTCCAGTTCTTCCCAGGACTTTTTGTCGGCATCGGCATTGTAACCAATGTGAAGGTTGAATTTTTTTGCGTACATATCTGCATCCGGATTGGTAAAGGCGTGCAGTGCGCCCGGATAGGATATGAATTGGTAATGGACATCGGCTGCTTTCATTTCCTGTTTGAATGCGTCAATCTGTTCAGGAGTAATAAAGGTGTCAGCCGCGCCATTCAAAACGAGTATCTTTGCCTTGACATTGCCGGGTCCAGCCGGCTTGATCGCGTTGAGGCTTCCGTGGAAACTGGCAACTCCATTAAGGTCAATGCCCTGCCGGGCCATGTTCAGGACTATGCCCCCGCCGAAACAATAGCCTATTGCCGCAATGCGATGAGGATCAACAGTGGGCTCCTGTTTCAAATAGTCCAGTGCGGATGTGAACCGCGCTACGGCGGAATCGAAGTCCTTCATGACCCCGGAAGATAGTTTTGTTGCCTCTTCAGGGTTCAGGGCCTGTTTGCCGGCGCCGTACATATCCACTGCAAACGCAGTATATCCAAGTTCAGCGAGCATACGCGCGCGATAGCGTGAGTAATCGTTAAGGCCCCACCATTCATGGACAACGAGTACGCCGGGACGTTTTCCCTTGATGCTTTCATCATAGGCCAGATAGCCTTTCATTACGATGCCTGGAGCGCTGTACTCGACAACCCTTTCCTGGATTTTAGGATTCGCATACGCCGGCCCTGACAGTGTTAAAGCCACAGCACTGATAAGCATACCTAAAGCCGCATGTTTCATTGTAGCCTCCTCTAAGTGTCAATTACGAATTAAGAATTACGAATTACGAATTGTGGGAATAAAAACCTTTAACTCATCAATTCCTAATTCTCAATTCGTAATTCTTAATTCTCCGGGAGTGTTGCCAGTGGCGCTCTCGGCGGCAGTTCAGCCATTTCCACTTTTCTGATCGCGTTGTCCCCGCCTGGAATGAATGCAGTCATGGAAGAATCCTGCACTTGCCATCTGCCTTTAAGGATATTCACCGGCTCATCACCCTCAAATGCGAGATAGCTGTATTTATGGTAGTGCGGGAGTTTTCTGCCGAGGCCCGGCAGCGCTGCCGGAACAGTCGTTGAAATTACGGTAAGCGCCATATCTTTATTTTTCGGGTTTTTTACAGTAAGCACGATCGAATTATTTTCCGGTCGTATTTCGTTATTTCCTATGTGCAACGATTCCCGGCTGAGCGCAACCCGATATTCTGAAAGAGAAGCCATAGTTTCCTTGAGGAAGCGGTTCTCCCAGCCTAAAAGCGTAACGGCACGGTCCTCAGGAAGTTGCGCTACCTCGGTATCTAATTTTATTTCCACGGTATCAGTCCCCGTATTAAAAAGGGAATGTGCAAATTCCCGGTAAGCCTGCAGCAGTATGCTGTTAGCAGAAGACGGCAAAAGCACAAGCATTTTTTTCGCCCCAAGCGATTGCGAAAGGGCCGAGGGAATTTCGTCCCGGTCGAGCCTTCGGAAAAGATCGAATTCAGGATCTACATCGAGCCGGAAAGGACGGGCCGGGACATGGAGCGAGAGTTCGAGTATCCTCTTATCCATAACCACAGATGTATAGTAGGCCTGCTTTCGTCCCTCCATAGTAACGGCCAGAGGAATAAGCAGGTGATATGTTATCCCGGGCTGTACCTGTTCGATAAGACCGGTGAGCACGTAGCCGTCTTTCTCCTGGCTGACAGCGACATAGCGCAGTTTTAACTTCGGGGCGCCGGCATGCAGTATCCATTCATCGAGCATCTCTTTAAGATCTTTCCCTGAAACCTGATGGAAGACCTTTATCAGATCGTCAAAGGAGGCAAGCCTGAATTTGTATTCATGGTAGAAGTCCCGCAATCCGGCTGCAAAGATTTTGTCTCCAAGCTCCAGTCTGAGCATATGGAAAAACATGAGCGACTTGCCATACCCTATGGCTTCCGAGGAGGGGCTGTGCCGCATGCGAAAATCCGCAATGGGAAAGTCCCTGCCGCCTGACACGTAATCCGTATACTTTTGCAGTGTTTCCTGGCGGGACTGGGCCCCATTGCCATGCTGTTCGTTTATAAGGTAATCGGCAAGATAAGCGGTAAGCCCTTCCGACCAGTTGCCTTGGGCCATATCAGGGAAAACACTATTGCCCCACCAGTTATGGAGGATTTCGTGGGGGTAGGAGGAAGTGATAATGAAAGGGAAACGGATGATTTTCGGGCCGAGCAATGTGAACGAAGGCATGCCCAATCCTGTTTCACGGAAATTTTCGACAAGGGCGAACTTCTTGTATGGATAGGGCCCTATAAGTTTTTCATACATTGTTATATAACGGACAGTGGCCTTCAGGTATTTATCAGCCAGTTCGCTGTCTGGAGTCCGGAGAAAAGCCATTGCTGTAAAATGTCCTGCCTGCCGGACATATTCACTGAAGCGGGCTGCAATAAGGAATATCCCTTCCTGCGGTTCAGGGGAGTCCCATTGGGTTTTGGTTTCACTTTTGCCGCGGTCATGGTAAGAACGCGAGCCCTGGCTGACAGCATCCCAGCCAGGAGGCAATGTAACTCTCACTGTGAAAGTTATCATATTGTCATCGAAACGGGGATACCAGAACGTCCCCTCTGAAAGACAGACGCCTTGTTCTGAAATCATATCTGAGGTGTCGGCGAAATCTTGCTCATGCTCTTTGTCCGGGGTATCGCCCGAAGGGGAAATTACGCCGCCGTAAGTCAGTGTGAATGTGCGGAGTGCGGCAGGAAGTGTAACTTTATAAAATTCAAGCTGCGGCAGTCCGGACTTGGCCGCTTCCGCGGACTGGGGCGATATATGCGCATCCGGGGTCATTACTACAGGACCGAGGCCTTGATGAAGCGCAAAGCTTATTTCGTGGGTGAGCTGCCTGTCAGGCCGGTCAGGCAGTGTTATCGTATCTTCAGCAGTAAAGCGGCGGTTGTCAGGGTAAAGAGTGACTTTGATGTCGTGATGAATAACAGATGTATTTTGGCTTGACTCCGCATGAGCAAAAGGAGGGTGAGACAAAATGAGACTCAGCACTAATAAAATAATCGGCATAA
>JBEKJD010000256.1:0-4543 GCA_050011415.1 Dissulfurispiraceae bacterium
ACAAGCCTCCCATGTTAGCCATATCACGGGTATGAAGACGTTCGTATAGCGCGCCGACAATAATAAAGAGCGCTCCGGTACCTATGCCGTGACATATAATCTGCATAACCGCGCCCTGCAGCGCCAGGGCATTTCCAGCAAATATGCCAAGAAGCACGAAACCCATATGACTGACACTGGTGTAAGCGACAAGGCGCTTCAGATCACTCTGGGCAAACGCCAGGATGGCCCCATAGAGGATACCGGCAACTGCCGCTGCCATGACAACGGGAGCAAAATAGTGAGAGGCTGAGGGGAACAGGGGAACAACAAAGCGGAGCAGTCCGTAAGCTCCGGTTTTGAGCAGCAAACCGGCCAATATGACGCTGCCGGCAGTGGGGGCCTCGGTGTGCGCATCCGGAAGCCAACTGTGAACGCCCAGTACAGGGAGTTTGACCGCGAATGCAATAAAGAAACCCATCATCAGCCACAATGAGGCGCTGCCCTTTACCGGAAAACGAAGCAGCTGCATATAATCAAAAGTATATGTACCTGTGGCAGCGCCATGCATAAAATAAAGCCCAAGTATGGAAATAAGCATCAACAGACCGCTGAGTTGTGTGAATATGAAGAATTTGAAAGCCGCATAATGGCGATGCTCGTGGCCCCAGAGGTCTATGAGAAAGTACATCGGCACCAGCATCAGCTCCCAGAAAAAATAAAAAACAAACAGGTCGATCGCAAGAAAAACTCCGTTGATGCCGGCAAGTACCAGCATCAGTTGCAGGTGAAAGAAACCTGTTCTGTCCTGGACCTCTGTCCATGAAGCCACGACAGAAACAATGCCTAAAAAGGCGCTGAGGAGCACCAGCAAAAGGCTCAGCCCGTCCAGGGCCAGATGAAAACTTATGCCCCACTGGGGAATCCATTCGTTGTGCAACTCTATCAGCCATGCGTTATGCGACGCGTCCCGCAACATACCGTGTCCGTTCCCGCTGAGGATGTCGCTGATGCCGGGACTATGCACACAAATGCCGAACGCGAGTCCGAAGGTCAAAACAAGGGCTATAAGCGCCACCCATCGGGGGAGCACAGGGTCTATACGCCCGGCCAACCATGCAGCTAAACCGCCAATAAGGGGAAGCAATATTAACCAGACAAGTATCATAAGAACACCACACATCCAAGGACCAACGCAGCTCCTATGGCTATGCCCGCAGCATACCACCGCACTTTTCCTGTCTGCGTGAAAGCAAGGGAGCGGTTGAGGCCTCTGCTGGTCCAAACAACTCCAAGATATATAAGGTCAATAAAATCATCCTTGTTCACTTTTGCCGCCCACACAAAGGGTCTGACAATAACAGTGTTGTATATCCGGTCAAAACCCCACCCGGAGAGCCATAACCTGTGCAGGAAGACTCCGAACACGCCTTGAGAAAGTATCCGTACATAACCCGGGGCCTCCAAAAAAAGGAACCAGGCCAGCACGATGCCGGCAATGGAAACGGCGCCGGCCAGGACCTTGAAAGACAATTCGCCGACTATCCCCCTGCTCACATTGCTCACTTGAGGCAACGCCGTGCTGATCAAGTTCATGAAAGGGGCCTCAAAAAAACCTCCTGCCACGGAAAGAACGGCCAATATAATAACAGGAGCGGCCATCATTATTCCGGGCTTCCTGCTGACCCTGGTTTTGGCCTCACCGAAGAAAGTAAGGAACACCATCCGGAAAGTGTAGATTGAGGTCAATAGGGCGCCTGCCAGCCCTGCCGCCCACAACCACGGGCTCCCCGCCTTTGAAGACCATGCTTCCCATAAGATCAAATCCTTACTGTAAAAACCCGCTGTAACAAGGGGCAGCGCGGACAGCGAGAGCGCTCCGACAAGAAAAACCACGAATACCAGCGGGAGTTTTACTCTCAGGCCGCCCATTTTAAACATATTATGTTCATGGTCAACGCTGATGATCACCATGCCTGCGGCAAGGAAGAGCAGCGCCTTGAAAAAAGCATGCGTCATGAAATGGAAAATGGCCGCAGACCAGGCCCCGACTCCTAATGCGAGGAACATGTAGCCGATCTGGCTGATGGTAGAGTATGCCAGCACGCGTTTTATGTCACTCTGCACAAGCGCGCTAAAACCGGAAAGCAGCAATGTCGCCGCGCCGATTACGGCAACTGCTGTCTGCACTGCCGGCGCCAGGGTAAAGAGCACGTGCGTCCTCGCAATAAGATACACCCCTGCCGTCACCATTGTTGCCGCATGAATAAGCGCGCTCACCGGCGTGGGCCCGGCCATGGCGTCAGGCAGCCATGTCTGAAGCGGGAGTTGGGCGGATTTTCCCACGGCGCCCCCAAGAAGCAGCGCAGCTGCAACAACGGCAAGGGCCGAGCCGGGCGTCCATTGCTGTCCGGCGCGGTGCATCAGTTCCTGTATCTGTAAAGTGCCGAGATTGAAAAAAAGCAGGAAGAGGGCCACGGCAAATGCAGTATCACCCACCCTTGTTACGACGAAGGCCTTGCGGGCCGCATAGCCGTTGGCCTTGTCCTTGTACCAGAACCCGATAAGGAGATAACTGCATATGCCCACACCCTCCCATCCGAGATAAAGCAGCAGAAGGTTGTCAGCCAGCACAAGGGTCAGCATAGACCCGACAAAAAGATTCATATATGCGAAAAAACGGCCGTAGCCTTCTTCATCTATCATAAATCCGGCTGAATAGATATGTATAAGAAAACCGACAACAGTTATTACCAGCACCATGACCAGCGCTAATGCATCAAGGTAAAAAGCTATCTGAGGGCGGAACCCTGCCACGTCCATCCACGTCCAGAGCACTTGCACGTATGCATGTTCATTGACAGGCGCGAAGAGAAATGACTGGCAGGTGAGAAAAGCCGCCATCATTGAAAGACCGACCGAACCAACTCCTGTAATAGCTATCACAGGACGCGGTAATCGCCCGCCTAACAGCGCGAGGACCAGAAAACCCGCAAACGGCGCTGCCGGCATTACCCATAATAAATTCATATTAGCCCCTTCCCTTCATCAAAGCTGCTTTAGCATCTTGTCATTCCGGACTTGATCCGGAATCCAGTGCTGTTTCCTGGATTCCCGCTAAAACACTGCGGGAATGACGCGCCTTACGTCTATTTCTTTTTATCCCTTCAACCTGCTCGCTGCATCGGTATCCAGCGTTTTAAGTTTGTTATGCAACTGCAGCGCAAGGGCCAGTCCAACAGAAACTTCAGCCGCCGCCATTGCGAGAATAAAAATAAACATGACCTGCCCGTCAGGCTGCTGCCACCGGGAGCCGGCCACTACAAAGGCAAGACCGGCCGCATTCAACATTATTTCTATGGAAAGCAGCATAAAAATAATATTGCGCCGCACCAGCAGCCCCAACAGGCCCAGCGCAAAAAGCACTCCTGCGAGAATAAGACCATGTCCTAATGGGACCCCAGACATCATACTCCTTCCCTGTCCTGTTTGCTGTTGCGTTCACTGTTATGCCGGCCCAGATGAAAAGCCCCGATCAGACCTGACAACAGGAGCATTGATGCCAGTTCAACGCCAATCAGGTAAGGACCGAAAAGAGCGATGCCTGTCTGTTTCGGCCCCACAACGCCTGCGCCTGCAGCCTGCCCGCCGCCGCGCGCGAACACGACCAGCAGTTCTATCATCAATATGCCGGCCAGGACCGCAGGGAAAATCCATGCAGGCGCCCCAAGATAATTCCTTTCCTGTTCAGCATGTCCAGGCCCCATATTCAGCATCATGATTACAAATACGAAAAGCACCATTATGGCGCCTGCATAAATTATCACTTCAAGCGCAGCGACAAACGGCGCTCCAAGCGAAAGGAATACCATTGCTACTGCGAGCAGGGATATTATCAGATACAGCAGGGCATGAACAGCGTTCAGTTTAGTGATGACCATAGCTGTCGATACGACCGCAACTGCAGCGGATATATAAAACAGGTCACTCATTCAAACACCTCCTGAAATGTCCGAAGGTGTGAAGGTGTGAAGGTACGTCCAAAAGCCCCCACTTCTCATTCTCAGCCTTTCTCTCACGTTCTCACCTTCACAACTTCTCACCTTCGGTCTTTATGTCAGTAAACTCTTTACATCCACGGGAGGCTCCTCATTCTCAGCCTCTCCTTTGTTTTTGCCGCCGATTGCCAATCCCGCGACCCGGTAAAAGTTATAGCCGGGGTATTTCCCTGTTCCGCTTATGAGCAGATCCTCTTTCTCATAAACAAGCGAAGTCCGTTTGTATTCGCTCATTTCATAATCGGTAGTAAGCTGTATGGCATATGTCGGGCATGCCTCCTCGCAGTAACCGCAAAAGATACAACGCGAAAAGTTGATCCTGAAAAAGGCCGGATAACGCCTGCCATGGGCATCTTCCGCCGCCTGCAGAGCTATGCAGGAGACCGGGCAGGCTGCAGCGCACAAGTAGCATGCCACACAGCGCTCTCCGCCATCCGGGTCCCTCGAAAGGATTATACGGCCTCTCCACCTGGGCGGAATATAAGGTTTGGTTTCAGGATACTGAA
>JBEKJD010000257.1:0-4533 GCA_050011415.1 Dissulfurispiraceae bacterium
AAACTATAGCAATTGTTACTCAAGCTTTCTAGAAAATTTCATTTTATACGCAAAATCGTCAGGATTTTTTCACTTTATGTGAAAATTATTTTCATTTTATGAGATAATAAAATTAATAAGTTATTGAAATTACAGTAAGGGAATTTTCATCTTTTACGAAAACCTATACGGAGGAAATGAAAGCTAAATTAAAAATGATCTATTGGAAGGGCGAGAAGTTCTGGGTGGGGAAACTTCTCGAACATCCTGAAATAATGACGCAAGGTGAGACCTTGGAAGAACTTGAGGAGAATATGAAAGAAGCATACACGCTCATGACAATGGATGATGTCCCGCCGAAACATAAAGTTAAAGAACTCACCCGCACGACCTCTACCTCAATCCAATAACTGGCAAAAAACAGCCAGTGCCTCGTCACAATGAAATAGACGAAAACCTTTCACGGCATATAATAAAAGAATTGTCGTGACATAACATGCTGCTTTGGAATTACTCTGGCGGTCCATTAGAAACAGCGTCCCCAACTTTCCCCTTCAAGGGGCACGAAAGTGCACAGAAGGACGTCATTCCCGCAGTGTTTAAGCGGGAATCCATTCTTTTCAAAGTGGATTCTTGTTTTCGCGGGTATGACGGTTGATCTGCTTTCGTGACAATGTCAGTAAGTAAATTTGATTCCCAGACCCATGAACCTCCGATTCAATTCTCCCATATACTACTTTCGGGTAATATCCATGCAAATATACGATGTGTTATAAAACAGTGTGTAAAGGGGATATCTTTTTCGACTGCTGGAACTGCGTCATATTCTCAGGCAGAACGTAGGGGCCAGTTGCGGACTTTAGTGCTGTTAACACCACGGGATGAAAGGTCAACTATGGGACGGTTTGTGATTATATTATTCGCTCTTTTTTCTTTCCCCCTTGCTGTTGTGTCAGCAGGCTTGGAGTTTTTGGTTCAGCCTGTCATGGTAAGCCGTGATTTTAGCTCGTTAAATAACTATGTGAATGAACATGCAGTTGGGAACGGGGAGTCTGAACTTGTTTTTTACCACTCATTAAGACCGGGCCTGTCGCATAAAGATATTTCTTTGTTGTGGCATAAATATTCCTTTTCTGGTTTTACTGGCGGGAGAGAGAATGATGCTAATTCTAAGGAGTCTGTCGATTATATGATTATGAAGTGCGGGGATGGGAGAGTTTTCTTATTTTTTAAGGATGATAAGCTCTATGGCTGGTCGAAGCCATCATGGGTGAAAATGAATGGGAAGTTGCTTGGAGATTGAACGCCTGTTCCTTTTTATGATGGTGTGGGGGATGTGATGGGGTCAGACTTCACAATTGATATTTGAGAGGATATTTCTGGGCGTAGAGGCAAAGAGTTGTATGCATGACCAGGCATTAAAGAGTCTGCAAAAGGGAAGTGAAATAGTTATCGAAGCCTTAAAGTACAAAAGGTGAAATGTCAATAATCGAGGCTGACCCCGTGACTTCCGTAACCCTGGAATAGCAACAGCGTGGAGGTGGATATATGCTAAATAACGAAACACGTTGGTGGATGCTTCAAGTTCAGTATCAAGAACGCCACCCTAGACAACTCGCACTCTTATCACAGCCATTGCCGAGGGACGAATTGTTACGGAAATCTTTTGAATTGATTCCTTCAAGTATACGTGCCAAATCGGGTACGCGAATATGGGGGCTTGCCGATCTCTTTCACTTTACTAAAGATGTCCTGGCAGCTGAATTAACTGTTCGACCACCACTGGGTCGTATTGCAGAAGAACCAAGACCAGGGGTTCTAGAAGAGCCTCGAGAGCCCAGATTCTTCGCTCCAGTCGTTATTTATGTTCCATTCCAGATTATTGTTGTAAATCGTTCTTCGGACGTTTCACGATTTGCTCGGACAGCAAAGGCTTACGCTGCAGTTTTTTACGGACTGCTCAATGAGGCACTTCATAAGCTCGAGATGGATCAGCACTATACGCTGGATGTCGAACCAATTGCTAAGACAGGTTCGTTCATAGAGTGGTATCACAGCCTCGATCATCTTAATAAGATTATAGTTTACTACGCAGGACCCAATCTCCCAACTCGTCCTGGTAGCTTGGTGCAACAAATTCGGGAGACAGCAGATGCTTTCCGTAATTCACTCCGTTCTGAAAACGTTGATCTCATTGCCAATGACCCGAAGCTAGAGGCAGCCGATATTAAAGAACTCGATCAAGCAGTCGCCGATAGAAGATTGCGCATGCGAGCGAGAGGCACTAGGTCTGGCGTAGGAACTACTTGGAGCAGCAGAGAGCGACCCGAGTCTGAGACAGCTATAGTTCCGCTGTCTGAGGAAGAACTTGGGACTCCCCGCTTGGCTTCAGAGAAGATTGCTGATTACGTTGATAAATATTTCGATAAACGGAATCGATAAATGGCAAACCGAACGGAGCCACATGTTTCAGTTTTGCGTGATTTGCTTATTGCAGGCCTTGCTGCAAGTCTGACTCTAGGAGCATGGGTGAAAGTATTTACATGGTATGGAGATTCATCAAAATTAGATACTGGGTTCGTATCGTTCCTTGGTGGTGTCCTAACCATCTCCGGGCTATTGTTTCGGCAATATATGCTAAAGGAGGTGCTTGATTACTTGAAGGTCTGGAATCGCATGAGGGAATTATTGAGCGTGATAATCGAAAAAGCTTTAAAGCAGGGCCGAGCGGAAGACCCACTTATTAAAAATTTTGTCGCCCAAGAGGCACAGACACAAATGTATAGTCGATATGTGCAACATGAATTAACTTTTATACCGATAGTCCCTCCAGTTTTAATATTTCTATATGGTTGTGCATTACTTTCCGAAAAATCTCTTGTTATTAGAGAGTTATGCTTGCTCCTCATGATTCACTTAGTTGTTTATTTGTCCGTAGCCGCGATTACCTCCACCAAATTAGCATGTGCCCACCCTGATCTTGAAAAAACGGTTACTGTTCTTGAAGATATTGACAGGGAACTATAATAATCTGACAGGTTGAGGCTGAGTGAATCCTCAACTAGGGGTCAGACATGACTATTGATATTTGAGAGGATAGTTCTGGGCGCTGAGCCAAAGAGCAGCATGCATAACTAGGCATTAAAGAGAAAGAGATCGTCTGCAAAAAAGGAATTGAAATAGTTATCGAAGCTTTAAAGTACAAAAGGTGAAATGTCAATAATCGAGGCTGACTCCGCACTCCGCTTTAACTGCTGCCGCTCGACTTTCTAAGTCATAGTGTCGTCCTCCTTTATATATCGTGATTTTCCGTTGGGGATTAAGGGAAGGGCGTATAATGATGTTATAGAGGATATTCCTTTGTGCTATCATAGTTCGAGAATACGGAGACCGTATGGACGACAAAGAAAAACAAATAGAAGAAAAAACAGTCTTAGAGGATGCTACATCAGAGGAAAAGAGCGATCCCGAACTCCAAAATACACTACATGAAACTGGCATTAAAGATTTTATTGAGGAAACCCAGGACTTAATAGATAATAAAAATAGCTTATTAGTGGCTTTTGGAACAATAGGAACCATAATCATAACACTACTCGCATCGTTTTTTTACTTGCTTGGAGATTCTTTTCACAGGGGATATTTAAAAGCATTTAATATTGAAAATACTCTTTTCCCTGTTTCGTTTCAACAATGTTTGTTGATTGGATTACATGCTCTTAAATCTGTCGGGTTTAAAGTGGTCCCTACATTAGCAGCCTTTATAGGCGGACTTTTATTTTTATTTCTTTACATAGCTCTTATGTGGCCAGAAAAAACGGGTGATCTAAATCCTCAAACTATCGCAGAAAAAAAAACAGAACAAAAAGACATTTTCCATTTATTATCGAAAGGTCATTCAAGCCCGCAATGTATACTCTTTTTATATTAATCGTGCTTATAACCATATGGCTAACATCTCTTTTAGCAGAAAAGATGGCTGAAGTAGAGGGCCACAATGATATGAGTCAACTGGATAAAAAGGCAGACGGGCAGCAAGCTCCGGGAAGGATAACTAAAATTACTTATGATGGGATGGATAACAAATCTGAATTAATAACCGGAGATGTGATCACATCCTCAGAAAGCTTTATTGCAGTATATAGCAGCCATCGAGTTACAATAATTCCGATAAGCCATATTCGAAAAATGGAGGATGTAGAAATTATTAAGAATAATTATTCAGAGAAGGATTATCCACCCTCATTCGACACTTCCACCTTCCACTTTATTTTTACGCCTCCCGATCCGAGGCTTATTCCTCCTGGCAATACACCCCCACGCAGTTGGCCATATTATTTTCCGTTTTGAAGTCTTCGACACTGGAAATAACATAGTGCGAAACGCCGGGAAAATGATGCTTATTTTTTACAATTTGGACTTATATTGCTCAATATGTTGGGGGTCTTATAAATGCCCCGCAGATGGTCGTTCCGAATCTGGCGCAAGCGGCACCGATTATGGACAGAGCGGTGCCAGGTTGAGCCGTGCTGAAATAGTATCCATTCAAACAAG
>JBEKJD010000258.1:0-4527 GCA_050011415.1 Dissulfurispiraceae bacterium
CAGGCTTTACTGCTGAAGAACGGTGACGTCTTTGGGAGGCGTGAACGCAAAAACTCTTTCATCAAGCCCCGTGTTGACCCTGACATCTTTAAGTGTAATATCAATTCTGTTTGAGGCTGTATCAAAAATAGTAAGGGCTTCGATTGGAAAGACCCCGTAGGAAGGTGTCAGCTCTATCTGTACAATAGCTCCCATAGGCTTTCTGGGCTTAAGCAACAGCCTGCTTTTTTTCATGGAGACATCAAATTCCTTATTAATATCGCCAAAGCCTCCGAGCAGGGCAATAGGCGCCTGACCGTAAGTGTCCCTGTCAAACTTTGTTTTGAAGACCTGCTTCTCTTTCTTTTGATAAATAAGTATCTCATTGCCGGTAATATATACCACCTGGGGCTTGTCTCCCTTGAATTCCCATTTCATACTTGGCGGCTTTATAAAAAATTGACCGGTAAAAGTATCTGTTCTCTTTAAATCCTTAATGTAACTTTTTTGGACGAAATCACCCTTTATATCCTTTATCACCTCGTAAGCCTTTTGAATCCTCGCAACCTCATCATCTGCATAGAGCAAGGCAATAGGCGACAGAATAAATAAACAACAAAAAATAAAAACGAGAAGTAAGTGCTTACTGTTTTGCCTATGGCCTACGGCCCATTGCCTATTGCCTTTCTTCATCATCTCCTCCCCAGGAAATCCCTCGGTTTTCCGGCCCCTTTCGGCGGTCCGACAAGGCCGTCCTCCTCAAAAAGCTCCATAATGCTCGCAGCCCTGTTATATCCTATTTTGAATCTCCGCTGTATAGATGAAATAGAAACGTCACCGGCAGCCTCCGCAAAATCGAACGCCTTATGATACAGCTCGTCCCTTTCCCGGTCAGCGCCGGCGCCTTTTTCCAGGTCTTCGGTAACCACAATATTTTCAAACGCCGAATAATCCGGCGTCCCCTGCGACCTGACGAATTCAGCTGTGGTTTTGATCTCTGTTTCGCTTACATAGGCGCCGTGGATCCTTACAAGCTTGACGCCGGGGATCATAAAAAGCATGTCTCCCATGCCAAGGAGTTGCTCGGCTCCCTGCCCATCGAGAATTGTCCTCGAATCGATTCGCGAGGTCACCTGAAACGATATCCTTGCCGGGAAGTTTGCCTTGATCAAACCTGTAATAACATCAACGGAGGGGCGCTGTGTAGCAAGGATGAGATGAATGCCTGAGGCCCTCGCCATCTGTGCAAGCCTGGTTATGGCATTCTCCACATCGCTGGGCGCTGTAAACATCAAATCAGCCAGTTCATCGATAATAACAACTATGTAAGGAAGCTTTTCAGCCTTTGCAGCCTGCCGATTAAAGGCCTCTATGTTCCGGGCGCCCTTTTCAGCAAGGAGTTTGTACCGCCTTTCCATCTCGAATACCATCTTCCTCAGCGCTTCAGAGGCCTCTTTCGGACTGTTTATGACAGGAGCTATCAAATGGGGAATGCCGGTATAGGCGGAAAGCTCCAGCAATTTTGGGTCTATCATGAGCATCTTGACCTCTTCGGGAGTTGCCTTATACAGCAGGCTGACAATCATCGCATTGATTGATACGCTCTTGCCCGAGCCGGTCGCCCCTGCTACCAGGAGATGCGGCATCTTTGCCAGATCAGTCGCAACAGGATTGCCGAAAATATCTTTGCCGAGCGCCAGCGTAAGGAGAGAAGCGCTATGCTGGAAATTTTCTGCAGCAATAATCTCCCTCAAGGTAACCGTGGCCCTCTGTCTGTTCGGCACTTCAATACCGATGGCAGCCTTGCCTGCAATTGGATACACACGGATGCTCGGCGCACGAAGCGCGAGAGCCAGGTCATCGGACAAAGATACTATCCTGTTTATTTTGACTCCGGCTGCCGGCTCGAACTCATACATTGTGACCACAGGGCCGGGATGTGCCCCTTTCATTTTTCCGCTTACACCGAAATCCGTAAGTTTTCGTTCAATACCGGATGCTGCGGCATTCAATTCATCCTTGCCAGGACCTGATATCCCTTCGCCCTCTTTCAAAAAATCCTGAGACGGCAGAGTATAGCCATAATCTCTCTTGACTTCGAGGGCTGTCCTCGGCTTTAACAGGGCCTTTGCTACAGGTTTGCTTTCTATAAGCACTTCTTCGTTCTCCAATGGGTACAACGGCAGCTCCTGCCCAGGACCCTCATGAGCAGGCATGGCCTGTTTGTCCCGGCCCGACAAATAAGAGAAAATGGACACTGGACTCAGAAGAATGAGCGCAATAATAAAAAGGGCGATGCCCAATATATACGCCCCCGGCTGCGAGAGCAATCCTTCGAAAGTGTTTGCCAAAAAAAGACCTGTAAGCCCTCCGGCAGGCTCGACAATCATTGGGATGGCCACGGAAAGGAGCTGCACCAGCATCGACAAAGAAGCTAAAAAAATCACTGCACCCAGTGTATGCAGCACACTTCTTTCCTTTCCCAGGATTCTCCTTACCCCGTAGATCAGCAGCAAAAGCGGAGCTATGTAGCCGGCAAGACCGAGAAACGAGACAACGGCATCTGAAATATAGGAGCCTGCAATGCCTCCATAGTTTCGGGTTGGGGACTGAGAGAACGTAAAGAATGACTGCTCCCACTTGTTGTAACTGAACAGGGCCAGAGAGAGGTAAAGGCTGCAGCCGGCTGCAATGACTCCTTTGATCTCCTCCAACCTTCTGCCAATGCTGTTCGGGGATGCTTCCGGTGCTTTAAAATAGGGGATCTTCAGCGAATCAGCCATATATTAAATACTATAGATTAAGCCGTTCTTTCTCTGCAAGCGCCTTGAGGTCAGCCGTTATCTCTTTAGAGTGCGGGTTTAGCCTCCATGCCGTTTTCATGGTTTCAATAGCGTTTATCTTGTCAGCCATTTCAAGGTGGGTCTTGCTCATGTTGTAATAAATTATTGCATTATCCGGGGCTATCTTCAGGCAATCCTTATAGAGCTCAAGAGCCTGCTGCGGCTGTCCCCCTTTGCGGTAAGCTTCCGCCAGGCTCTCCATGATTGATATATCCGAGGGGTTCTGATGGTACGCCTTCTTCAGCATCTCCAGCGCCTTCTCACTTTCGTTCCTTGCAAGGTACATTTCACCCATAAGATGTGCAGACTCTGCAATATCCTCCCGCATGTATGAAACCGCGTCTTTAAGAATGGTTTCAGCCCTGTCCTTCTCTCCGGTCTTGTAAAAAAGCTTACTGAGCGCAAGCAGCCGCTCTGTATTGGCCGGACTTATTTCAAAGGCGCCCTGATAGTATTTTATGGCGGAGGCGACATCCCCCATATTTTCGTATATTTCACCGAGGGCATTATAGGACTTCACGAACATGGGGTTCTTTACTATCGCCTCTTTAAAAAACTCTATCGCCCGCTTAACATCCCCTCTTGCAAGGTACAGCAAGCCAAAATTATGGATCACCTTTGCCGCATCAGGCACAAGGGCCGCCGCCTTGCCAAGGGCATCTTCCGCCCTTTGAAAGTCTTTCTTGGCCATAGCGGCAGAAAAGTCATTAAGGCAGGATTCTACAGAACCCGGCTTGAACTTTTTCTCAAGTGCCTTTGCGATCTTGTCTTCCAGTATCCCCATCACAAAGGGCTTGATGATATAGCCCTCGCCGCCCTCCTCCGCTGCCCTCGCAACGGTTTGCCTGGTCGCTTCTGCAGTCACAAAAATAAAAACCATATTATCGTAGTTCTTATCTTCCCTTACAGTTTTAAAAAGCTCCACACCGGTCATCTCAGGCATATTGATATCCGCTATCACCAGGTCCACAGGACTTATTTTGATTATATCCATCGCCCTTTTGCCGTTCTCAGCCGTAATAACGCTCGTGAAACCTAATTTCCCGAGCATATTGCTGACAGTCTTACGCATGGAGGGCTCGTCATCAACAACGAGGCATTTTATTTTAAGATACTGAATCGGGACCGGCATCAGGTAATCACACCTTTGACAGTTTCAGGGAGGGTAAAGACAAAACGGGACCCTCCCCCTTCGTTATCCTCAACCCATAAGCGCCCGCCATGCGCAAGGACCACAAATTCGCAGAATGTCAGCCCCAGGCCTGTCGTAGTCTTCCGGTACATCTTCCCTGCCTCAATCTGGAAGAACTTTTCAAAAACCTTGTCCTTCATATCATCGGGGATGCCGGGGCCCTCATCGGCAACGCTGACAGAAGTCTCTTTTTTGCCGGCATCATAACGGACAATCACCTTAATCTGTTTCCCGTCAGGGGAATGTTCTAAAGCGTTCAGGAGGAAATTTGAAATCGTCCTGCTTATGAGGTTTCTATCGACAAACAATACGCGCGGTTCACCATCAAACAATATATTTATACTCTTCATGGCAAGCAGGCCCTTTAACGACATGATTTCACCCTGCGCCAGTTCGCTGAGGTCAGTCTCCTCCCTGTAAATATTGATTTTCCCTTCTTCCATTTTCTGAACATCCAGAATATTCATGACCATCCGCTGCATTTTATACACATCGTTTAACCCAAGGGTCACC
>JBEKJD010000259.1:0-4525 GCA_050011415.1 Dissulfurispiraceae bacterium
CTCGACTGCTGGAACAAAAGTTGTTCTTTTTCCTGGCGCGACGCTATTTCTTTATTCACTCTGCGTTCGAGGCTCAGGTTCAGTTCCTCAAGCTGATGCTTGGCGGCAGTCAACTCTGCTGTACGCTCCTGGACCTTTATCTCCAAATCAGAGTAAGCCCTGTGCAGTTTTTCCTCAGCTTCTCTTAGTTCCGTGATGTCACGATTCAATCCGAGCATCCGAACAGCTTTGCCGCCTGCATCCCGGATCACAATAGCGTTGGCCTTTAGCACCTTAACAGTTTCGTCCGGATGCAGGACACGGAACTCGGTGTCGAATTCTTTCTCTCCACGAAGGGCCGCCTCACTTTCCGCTATCGCTCTGGCGGAATCATCCGGATGAAGGCCGTTTACCTATGCCTCAACGCTATTCGGGAATGCGTCTCTCGAAATGCCATAAAGTTCGAACATTCTATTATTCCAGACCATAAAATTGGATACTACATTCCAATCCCAAACGCCCAGCTGACCGGATTCGGCAGCAAGCTGAAAACGTTGTACTGACTCCTTCAGGTCTTCCTGAGATTTCATGTGTCTGGTGATTTCATCCTGCAAATTTCTGTTAATGACTTCAAGCTGTTCCGTACGTTCAACAACACGCTGTTCGAGTTCCTTATTCAGGTTGTGAATTTTATCTTCCGCCAGTTTCATATTATCAATGTCGGTGCACGTACCAAACCATTTGGTAATAATGCCACCTGCGTCCATTACCGGCACTCCACGGATCAGCCACCATTTATAGGCGCCATCTGCACGGCGTAGGCGACATTCGAGTGCATAAGTTGCGCCATTTTGTGTCGCGTTTTGCCAGGCATCCCACGCACGCTGCTTGTCATCAGGGTGAAAGGGAACGTTCCAGCCATGACCATAACTTTCCTCCAGAGTCATCCCGGTATAATCCACCCACTGATGATTAAAATAAATATTCCAACCATCCGGTCGAGTGACCCAGACGATTTGTGGCATGGCTTCGGCCAGCAAGCGGAACTCCCGCTCGCTCTCCTGCAACGTTGCCTCCGCCTGCTTGCGCTCGGTCAGATCAAGGCCGTAAGCATAGTTCTTGTCACCCATGGCAATGTACCCCCATGAGATATTTTTCTTCCAGCCATCCTTGCAGGTAACCACGACTTCCATAGGCTCAATGGGCGATTGGGTCTCGATCGCATGCTTGACCCTTGTTGTCCATTCCTCCGAGAGTTGTCTACGGTAGATTTCATCAGGATAGGCCAACGGCCACCATTGCGAAGCAGTTGGAATTTCCTCTATGGTATAACCAAACAATTTGATGAACATGGGGTTTAAGTATTCGCAGGTCTGCTCTATTCCAACAGACAAATATATGGCCAGAGGTAATGTTTCCACCATTGCTTTGAACTTAGCTTCGCTTTCGCGTAGCGACTCCTCGGTCTTCTTCCGCTCGGTGATGTCAATGCCCATACCGACCAGATAAGGCCTGTTGTCCCATAGGAAACTCAAACCTGTAAAGTAATAAGGAGTTCTTCTTCCATCTTTTGAAATAAACCCAGCTTCCACATTAGATGCACCGCTTACAAAGACTTCCTGAATTGCTTCTCCTACCAACTTCTTATCTCCTCCAAAAAAGAAATCAAGTGGATTCAACTTTCCCATTTCTTCCGCTGAATATCCTGAAACGATTTCCATATTTCTGTTCCACCGCATAATATGTCCATTCTCATCAAAAAGGTAGAAAATTCCGGGCATGCTGTTAATCAGTCTGTCTTCGAATATCTTTTCCTTGAGCAGTTCCTCCTCCGCCCTCTTGCGGTCAGTGATGTCTTGTGCAACGGCTATATGGACACCTGGACGCTCGCCCGGCTGCCACATAGGTGAGACTGTCAGGTTAACCCACACTATGGAACCGTCTTTGCGGAAATATCGCTTCTCCACTGTGAACTCACGGATTTTCCCGGTCTTTAACATTTCTATGTTGGCCAGGTCTCTCGCCAGGTCGTCCGGGTGAGTGATCGTCTGGAAATCAAGCCGTTCCATCTCTTCGCGAGAGTAGCCCAGGATGTCGCAGTATTTCTGGTTGATTCGCAGGAACTGTCCAGTTTCGGAGCGGATTTGTGCCACGCCCACAGCGGCCTGCTCAAAGAGTACCTGGAAACTGTGCTCGATCTCCCGCAATGCATCTTCCGCCCGCTTACGATCGGTGATGTCATGCCAGATCGCATACATAACTGGCTTGCCTGCTAAAACTATACCTTGCGTAATCACGTTGACATCTCTGACTTCCCCATCTTTAGTCCTGTGCTTGACGACAAACTCGGCCTGCCCCGCCTCCAGGACTTTTCCAATACTGGCTTGTATTTCTTCCGGACTCTCAACGGGATCAATATCCGACAATCTGAGTTCTGCAAATTCCCCTCGCGAATACCCGAGCTGGCGGTGGGCCGTCTCGTTGAATTCTATTATCTTGCCCGCAGTGTCTATGAGCAGTATCCCGTCAGGCGACTGTTCGAAAAGCGTGTGATAACGTTTTTCGCTCTCGCGTAGCGCTTCTTCCACCTGCATACGCTCGGTTATGTCCTGAGCCGTACCGGCAAACCTTAAAGGTTTCCCATTGCTGTCCCTCTCCGCACGTCCGAACGCCTCCATCACCCATTCCCGGCCGGTCTCGTTAATGATCCTCGGCTGGACATGGTAAGGAGTATTGTTTTCCAATGCGTCTTGTATCGCTTTCTGAACGGTCTCCCTGTCATCAGGATGGATAAGACCCACAAAATATTCGACAGACGTTGTAAATGTGGCAGGGTCTTTGTCAAAACGCCTGAATGTTTCATCAGACCAATCCAGGGTATTGTTCACTACGTCCACACTCCAACTGCCGATCTTGGCAACTTCCTGGGATTCTCTCAACCGCAGCTCACTTTTTTGGAGTTTCTCCTCTGCCTTCTTGCGTTCTGTGATGTCGCGGAAAATCCCCATGAGACACTGCTTCCCGCCAAGGGTCACACTGGTCGCATTGATATCAACATAAAGGACGGAGCCGTCCTTCCGGAGCATGGATACATCCGACGCGAGAGATACTTCTCCCCGCACCTGCCGCTCGAAGAGGTCCAGGAGGCGGGGCAGGTCCTCCTTCGGATGTGTGTCCTCGATACGGAGAGAGATGAGTTCATCGCGGGTGTATCCGAGCATAGCGCAGATGGCCCTGTTCGCTTCAATGTTCCGTTTCTGCACTGGGTCAGCGATCATAATCCCGTCGTTCGCCTGTTCGAAGATGGACCGGAACTTATTCTCACCCTCTATGAGCACTTTATCTGCTTCTTTTGCGGAAAGTATAAGTTTGGTAAGATATATAACTCCTATTAAGAACAAAAAAGAAACAACACAGGCGATAATCTCTGCGGACTGGTCTGTTCTAACGGTTTCTCCATTAATAACTCTATAAAAGGAGATGGAACGTCTAAAAACCATCAGAAAAGTTGCCAGAATTATCAATATCCCCACGGCATATTTCTTGGTCAAGAATACTAACCTGACAGCAAAGAACGCCGTCAGCAATTGAAGGGTTATAGAAATAATTATTATGCCCATATTGGACTTTTCATATTTTATTTTGCATTACCACCCAGGTAGAGCGATTCATAGTGTTAAAAATCTCTCAAAGGGCGATAGTCATTGTTAAAATATGGCTGGCGAACCAAATACAAACTATCACCCACTAAGTGAGGGAATTATGAAACAAAGCGGTAGCAAAAGCAAGTGCAGGATCAACAGAAACATTGAGCTCAGCAAGGCTGCGGATGAGGATTAAAGAAGACTCTAAATCTCCTGTGGGAAGAGCAATTGTATGACTGCATAAAAACATGATATTTTCACAAAAAAATGTCACAAAAAATGGCGGTGTTTTTATTGATTACGGCTTGAATGCTTGATTTTCAGGAAGACTGTTTTTTTGCGCAACAAGGGAGTACAGAACGCCCTCACAAATTTTCTAATCTGTTGCGTACGGAATGTACTTAACGCCGAGCAGGATTTATTACCATAGAATAATATATCGATAAAGCATACACGATTCTGATCAAGATATATACTATTGAGAGTTGTCTTTGAGAGTTGTCTTCCTGATATCGACACTTTCCGAATATGATACAATTGTGCGGAGTACGAACGTTAATCGAAATGGGGATATGAGAAAGGCCGAGGAAATAGAGAAACGAAGAAGGAATGCGTCCCGTACCTTAATGTCGATGAAAACTGAAACCAACGTGCAAGCTCAACCGCCAGCGATACAGATTCGCAATCTGCTGATCGATCCGCCGCTTCTCCTTGCGCCGATGGTGGGCCTAACCCACAGCGCCCTCCGGAGGATTATGATCGGCTTCGGCGGGGTCGGCCTGTTGTCGACCGAAATGCTCTCGGCAAGAAGGCTGCCCAGAGAAAATCCCCGCATCTCCCCGTATCTGATCAGAACCGAAAGGGAAAGCCCACTTTCCTATCAGCTGCTAATTTCCACTGAT
>JBEKJD010000260.1:0-4514 GCA_050011415.1 Dissulfurispiraceae bacterium
AGGATACCTTATGGAGACCAGGCGATATTCATATGGAAAGAATATTTTCATGCAGCAGGCGGCTTCAGGGAAATACCAATAATGGAAGACGTAGAGTTAATGAGGCGGATAAAAAAAACCGGAGACAAGATCTATATTATTCCGGAAAAAGTTAAAACATCTCCGCGCAGATGGGAAAAAGAGGGTATTGTTTACTGCACGTTAAGGAACTGGACTCTGATAACGCTATATTTTGCCGGTATGCCGCCTGAAAAATTGGTGAAATTCTACAAATAGCCATTGACGAGCAACCGGCTTATCTCTGACCCTGATCCTTCTGCTCCTCATGCTTCTGAGGCCCGGCAAGTGGCTGAGGCTGTCCCGGTCCCAGTGACTCACGCTCCCCCGGCATGACCGTTTGAGGTCGCGCCTTCCGTGGCTGAGTCCGCTCCTGTTTCAGCGATTGAGGATTAGGCTGACCCATTCTACGCGGCAGAGTCATCTCCGGTTTCTGCGGTTGATTCTGCCCTGGCACTTTCTTCTGCAGTTGTCCCGGTCTTTGCCGTTCACGCTGCGCTGGTTGTTGAAGTTGAGACTGACCTGGTTTCATCGGCTCGCTGCGTTTGTCTCCTGGCGCGAGGTGCTCCGCATTATAATAATCTTCAGCACGCTTTTGCTCGTCACGACTTCTGAGCAAACGCTCCTTCTCATTTTCATTTTTTCTCATCGCGCGTTCCTTATCGATATCACGAAGCCGCTCAAGCCTTACATCTTCACTCAACTCATGTTTATACCAGTCATAATGGTTCCAGTGCCGGATATTTTCCCATTCCCTCCAGCGCACAAAGACATCGTGACAATGTATCCTGTAATAGTCCCTGGGAATATAAAAAGGATATTCCGGCGGCACATCCACGATAACCGGCGGGACCGTTGCTGACGAAACAGGGGCCCAGTCACCACTAAAGACACGGGACTTGAACCACGAACCATCATAATATCGATACCAGGAGCCGCGATAAAAATATACTCCTGTCATTTCCGGCAACATATAAACATATGCAGGCCCGCTGGGAACTACCACTAAATCAGGCTGAACATTAAATTGCAGCGGCGGTGGGATAGTTACATCGATATTTATATTTACTTCTGAAAGTGCCGGAAATGGGCCGGCTGTAAAAAAAAGAAACAAAATAAGATATGCCATCCGTCTCATACAAGGCGCCTCAGCTTTAAAATATCTCTAAAATACCTCATTCTTTCAATTTATGCAATGTAACAGATAAAGTAGTCCTCCAATTCAGACAGTAGATGAATCTCTGAAGCATTAGCGCAGTTTTGAAACAGTTCTTAGCGAGTAAGCGTAAAACAGTCGCGAAACTGACCGAAGGGAATTTTGCGACTGTAGCGTGACGAGCCTTAGAACTGTCAAAACGGAGCGAGCGCAAGAGATTCATCTACTGTCTGAATTGACGATAAAGATACGCAAACTATATTTTGAGCGGGTCGACTTCCACAATTATTTTCGCCCCTTTTATCCTCGCCAGCCCTTTCATCATCGTCCTGGCAGCGTCGTGCAGGGCAGTCCTTTCTTTCGATTTCATTAGCACCTGTATGCAGTGACTATATTTTTTTGTATGATATGGCAGCTCCACAGGACCAAGTATCTCCACATTGCCGGCGTTCACCCCGCCCGCAATACTTTGTATTTCAGTCAGCCACGCGCCCGGTTCCTTAGTGACTGGGACAGTGAACAGTACCAGTCTGGCAAACGGAGGGTTGTTAAAAGCCTTTCGCTGGGACAACTCGTAACGATAAAAGCCATCGAAATCATAGGCCCTGATAAACCGCAATGTCTTGTTCTGAGGCATCCTCGTCTGAAGAAAAACAGTGCCCTCCTCTTTAACCATTTGCGAGACGGCCATTACTTCCTGAAAAGCCCTTTCATAGAGTCTGAAGTCAGGCTGCAAAAGAAGCGCGTCCATATTCAGAAAAGCTGCTGCGCCAAAAAGCCTCTCTCCGGCACTTTCCTGAAAAGCCAGACCCCTGGCATATGAAGTTCCGATAACCAGTGGAGCGAGCTCGGTACTGTTTTCAGTAAAAACCCGTAGTGCAGAGCTTCCTTTCTCGACAATAAGGGCTTCGGCTTTCAACAAGGCCTCGACCTGCTCCTTAATACGCTCAGTGCCGGCCCCATAAGACTTTATCGCAGTTCCCCGGCAATTCACGCAAGACCCAGGGATATTCTGTGCAGACCCGCAGTAGTGGCATTTAAGAATATTCTCTCCTTTATGAAAGATGAAAGGCACATCGCATTTACTGCACCGCTCCACAAAACCGCATTCTTCGCATCGAAGCAGGGAATAACCTTTCCTGCTGACCAGAAAAAGAAATCTTTTATTAAGCGCCGTAAGATTTCGGGCTTCTTTAACGATATCCTGGGCCAGAAAAGGGCGGTCGCCGCCTGATGAGGTTCTTTGCCCCACCCCGGCAAGTCCGCGACTTGTCGGGGACCCCGGTTGCCGCGATTCGCTTCGATTTGGGCCGGTCAGGGAGACTATTCTTATTTTAGGGCGCTCAGCGTTATTACTGATATCTGTTTTCAGAAAAACATATTTGCCGATGCCCGCATTATATATTGATTCAACCGACGGACAGATTGAAGAAAGAAGAACAGACGCCTTTTCATGAAATCCCCTCATAACAGCAACATCTCTACCGTTATATCTAAGCCCCTCCTCCGCCTTATAGGAACGGCTGTGCTCGCCCAACACGGCAATAAAGGAAACCTTGCCAAGCGGCGCAAGGACAGCGGAGCGCGTCCCAAGAACAATATCCGAGGTCCCCCTGATAATTCCACTGATTGCTCCGGCTGTCTCTTTCCTGCCAACTTTACTGTGAAGCACACAGACCCGCTTCCCGAAAAGGTCTTTGAGTAATGGCGCAATGTGCTCCAATTGAGCAATTTCAGGCGCCAGTATGATCGCATTGCCGACAGAGTCCTTCATATGGGTCAATATTGCAATTAATAGCGATCTTTCTCCGACAGAGGACCCGGCATGGCAAAGAAATGAGCGGTACTCGCCCAGCCGGATATTTTCGCAAATTGCCTCTAATGCAACATCGGACTTTGTATCGAAAACAGTTTGTCCTGCCAATCCGGTGCTTAAGAGCACCTGCCTAAGGCACCTGCTTCTGGTACTGTTGGCTTGTCCGGAATCTGCCGTCAGGATTCCCGACTTACGGGAATGAGGACCTTCACTCTCTGGTCCTTTTGTCAGAGCAGCAGCGATCTCTTCAAAAAAACTGCTCCTGAGTGCCGTACCGACAGGAGTAAGATAATAGTCTGCCAGCCATTGCAGAAATGAAATGGCTGGGGCAGACATAACGCATTGATAGATGTTCCGGACCTCCATTATTTTCTTTTTTATCTGCATTTCCGGCTCTCCGCAGATGCTCATGACAAGACCATAAATATTTCTGCCCATAAGCGGAGCCTGAACTATTCTTCCGGCCATATCCGGCGGCGCGCTGTCAGGAGCCCTATAAGTAAGAACAGGCATTTTTAATGGAAAAGCCACGTTTACATACATGCTTTAAAGATATATAATAATTGTGGATGAACACAAGAAAAATGCGCTGTTTAGTTGACATTAGCACGGTAAAGCGAGTAGAATTTTTTTAGGAAGCAGTACAGGTCAACAGTTCGTTACAAGGAGAAAAAAGATGTTTGAGAAGTTCACGGAGAGAGGCAGGAAAATCATAATATACGCTAAAGAAGAGGCTGAGAGGCGCAATAATGACTATTTGGGCACGGAACATCTTCTGCTGGCAATTTTAAGAGAGGAAGACAGTGTACCTATAACGATCATCAAAAAAATGGGTCTTACTATAGATGAGATAAAATTCGAAGTTGAAAAAAATCTCCCTATCGGGGGCAATTTACTTACGTTCGGCGATATCCCCTTCACTCCCCGTGCAAAGAAGGTGCTGGAGCTGGCTATTGAAGAAGCCAGGCTTCTGGGCCATAACTACATCGGGAGCGAACACCTTCTCCTGGGCATCATAAGGGAGGACGAAGGCGTTGCAGGAAAGGTCATCAGGAACCTGGGTGCAAACCTTCTTGCTGCCCGCCAGCTTACCATCAACCTTGCCATTAAGCCCCAGTTCCAGCAGCCAAGCCAGAAAGAGCGGAGAAAAACCAATACTCCAGCCCTGGATGAATTCGGCAGAGACCTGACCTTGCTCGCTGTTGAGGGCAAGCTGGACCCGGTAATAGGCCGCGAGGATGAAATAGAGCGCGTTTTGCAAATATTGGGCCGCAGAATAAAAAACAACCCTGCCATTATCGGCGAACCAGGAGTAGGCAAGACCGCAATTGTCGAGGGACTGGCCCAAAAAATCGTTGCCAGTGATGTGCCGGACAGCCTTATAGGCAAAAGAATTATTTCCCTGGATCTTGGCGCCCTTATTGCGGGGACCAAATACCGCGGCCAGTTCGAGGAAAGGTTAAAAGCAGTCATGCGCGAAATCCT
>JBEKJD010000261.1:0-4490 GCA_050011415.1 Dissulfurispiraceae bacterium
AGAGATGATACTGCGAGAATGTATCTCCCGCTCTCACATATGGCTTTTCCATCTCCATCTCGCGACTCATTTGGAGCAGCTCCGTAAACAATCTCTATCTTGTCCGCAGGAATATTGATCAACTCGCAGATCTCCCTTTTTGAAAACTCACTAACAGTAATGATTTTCAAGGCCTCCCTGGCAGCTCTCGCAACTATAAATCTATAATAAAAATAAAACTTCTTTGAAAACCACTGCCCGTTTCTCATAAAAGCCACATCATGAATTACGACAAGTTTATTTTTATAATGCAACGGGGATGTGTTCCCAAGATTTATCAGCAAAGGATTGCCCCTTTTCTTTAAGAATCGGGGAAGCTCCAATTGCTCCCACAAATGACCTGACATTTTACCATGCGCAACAATATTTAATTCATCCGCCAAACCATCGGGGACAATATTCCCGGGGGCGACAAACTTTATATCCGGGGACAACATTTTCAACTGCCTTGATATCTCAATCGCATAGCGCTGAACCCCTGTTATCCTCTGCTCTAAAAATCTTGCATTTACATAGATATTCATATTACCCCACAGGCCGTCATTCCCGCAGTGTTTAAGCGGGAATCCATTCTTTCCAAAGTGGATACTCGCCTTCCGTACCCCAGAAAGTCGCAGACTTTCCGGGGACCCGTTCGCGGGTATGACCTGCTATCTACTTTAGAGACAATGACAAACAAACGCTTTTTCAGACTTTTTGCCCCTCGTCAACATTGTTTTGACATCAAACCTTCATAAATTCCATATGTGTCAAGCGCTATCTTTTTCTGAGTATACCGGGCCAGGACCCTTTCACGCCCTTTTTTACCAAGAGATGCTCTCAGCTCTTTATCATATAAAAGCAATTCAATCCTTCTTGCAAGATCATTTATGTCCCCTTCCTGGAACACCATACCGGCATCTGCGATAACTTTTGGGATTTCTCCTGAACTGGAACCTATTACAGGGACCTCACATGACATAGCCTCGATTAATACCCTCCCGAATTGCTCCTTCCAGTTCCGCCTGGTTAGTGACGGCAAGACGAGGCAGTCAAAACAATTCATGTAAGCAGGCACGTCCATTGAAGGCACATGATCAATAAGTTTAATGTTATGCTCCAGTTTTTCATGCGAGGCAAGCTCGATTATCTCTCTTTCTGAAGGACCGCTCCCTATAAATAAAACCAACAGGCGTTCTCTCCCCCTTACCAGTGCAACTGCCCTTATAAGGTCCCGGACCCCCTTTTCATCAACCAATCTCCCCATAAACCCCACAACAAATTTGTCCGTTTCCAGGCCGATTCGGCTTCTCAAATTATCAGAATTAATCTTATTGAACATATCCGGGTCCACGCCAAACTGCGGAATTACAGCGATATTCTTATCAAATCCTTTTTTTCGCAACACATCTCCAGCCTCGTCATTTCCAGCTATGGCACTATCCGCATTTTTAAAAATATATTCCTGAATAAATGAGAATGGGAAGGGATATCGTTTATATATGTTCTGCCATGTAAAAAAAAGAGCTCTTGCATTCGCCTTTTTTGCCAGTCTCATTGCCTGGAAGGTAACTATGCTATAATGCTCTTCATCTATATGAACTATATCAGGCTTAATTTTTTTAATTGTATGCCAAAGGTACATATAGAAATGGAAATGGTTTTTACCTTTAAAAAAAGAGCTGAGGGGGTATATGGCATACCCGTTGCCTTTACTTATTTCTAATTTCTGATGTCCCCAGGATTGCGGGACCACAAGATGCAAGTCAACTCCGAGCTTTGCAATTTCCTCAAGCTTTTTATGATATGCGCCGACAACAAGCGCCTTTGAGATCATCAAAACTTTCACTGAGCTCATCGCCTCACGGTAACAACCAGGTCACCTCTGAACATAAAACCCATAAACCATATTTTCAACATTACTTTTGCGATCTTCACTAAAAGATTCCTGCCGGGCTCCTTTCCTTCTGTTATCTTTATTTCGCTGAAACCGGCCTTTTTCAGGATGGCCGTTAATAACTTTTCAGGATAAAGTCTGACATGAGAAATGTCCAGCCAGAATCGTTCTGTTGTCCTTAGGTCTTTTGCATTAGGCGTAATAATAATAAACACAGCGCCGGGCTTAAGCACTCTGTAACTTTCCTTTATTAATTTAATGACATACTCAGGTTGCATATGCTCTATCATGTGGGCGCAGAAAATTCCGCCCAAAGATGCATCGGGGAGAGATGCCAAATGATGCACAGCATCATCCGGCAAAACCTTTACGCCTTTCCCTTCGCATAATTTAACGGATTCTTCAGAGGAATCGATTCCATACGCCTGTATCCCCGCCTCTTGCAACATATGGAGCATAACTCCACGCCCGCAGCCGATTTCCAGAACAGCAGCCGGCGCATCCCTAAAGTAACGTACATACTGCCTTTGGTGAGTTTCAGTCAGTTCCTCGCTATTTAACTCTGAAAATATTCCGACACTCGAAAATGATTCATTATCCACTTTCCTTGGCCCCCCTCAACGAGAAAGAAAACAGATATGCAATGCATCCGCTCTGGATGACGGTATTAATTGCCTCGGTCAAAACTACTGCGAGCGCGGCGCCTCTCAGGCCGAACCCTGGAATAAGGAGCAAATTAAGAATAACGTTGATTATTAAATTATTCACCGCAACAACTGTAATAAATCTATATTTCCCTTTGGAGTTTATAAATGCAGTAAGCTGCGCATTTACAGCCTTAAATACTATGGCCCATGCCAATACAGGCAAAACTCCGGCTGATTCTCCATATTGATTGGAGATCAGCTTTGTCACCCACTTTGCGGAAAGGGAAAGAGCAAGAGCGCAGGCGCCGCTGACAATCACAACAGGTGTCATCACCTGCATTATCTTTTGCCTTACCTTTAGCAAATCAGCAGGTTTGCTGAAGCCCGAAAAAAAAGCATAAACTGATATGGATAGCGAAGAGAATAAAAGTAAAAAAGGCTCTGTCATCCGATACGCAAACGCATACTCCCCCACTTGTTTCTGGCCCATAAACCATCCAATCATAAGGATATCCAACCTGGAGTAAAGGACAACAATAATACCGGCGATACCGACCGGAAGGCTATCCCGGACAATACTCCATACAATCTTCTTATCGAGGCATAGTCTTATAGAAGACATCGATGAGTACACTTTTGCTGTAGCGAGGAGATTTATCAGCTCACTCAAAGGGATAATAAACACGAGGGCTATCAGTGACCAGTTAAAATAAAAACCGAAAAGAGTCAGGGCAGCATAGATCAGCATACTTATAACATTCGGTGCAATAATATTGACAGTGTTGAGGTTTGCCTGGAAATAGCTTACAAAGGCATTAACAAAAAGGGTGGTATAAAGCGATGCAGCGATGATTAAAAGAAGTTGGCAAGCCGAGGCATTTTTATAAATCAGCCAGCATAAAATATTTGTAATAATGTAGGCAATGGTAGCGCTTAATATTTTAAGCGTTAACGCATTCCCCAGAAGCCTCTCCGAAAGGAGCCTGTTGATAACAAATCGCCTGAGAATGACCGTATCTACACCAAAGTCGGCTACAACTTTGAAAATCTCAACAAAGGAAAGAGCCAGTGACAGTGCGCCAAAGTCATTTGGGCCGAATTTTCTTGCTATAAGCAGCAGTAAGAGTATCCTTGCAATCCCAAAACAACCTCTTATAAATATAGTAGCGCTTGTGTTCTTAATGACCTTGGGAAAATTGCCGCCGAATCTGTCAGCAGATATTATCTTCATTAATAATCAGATTTCACTATTTTCTCAAAGTAATTGATCGTCCTTTCGAGGCCTTCTTCGAACTGTATCTCCGGATGCCAGCCCAGTTCCTTTCTTGCCACTGTTATGTCAGGCTGTCTCTGCATCGGATCATCCAGGGGCAAAGGTTTATAAACTACCTTGGATCTGGAACCTGTCATGGCGATCACCTTCTCCGCCAATTCACGAATAGTGAATTCGACCGGGTTCCCAAGATTCACAGGCCCCGTAAAATCATCAGGGCTGTCCATGAGTTTGACAAGCCCCTCAACCAGGTCGTCAACATAACAAAAGCTTCTGGTCTGGCTGCCGTCGCCATATACGGTGAGGTCTTCTCCTTTCAACGCCTGGACAATGAAATTGCTCACCACCCTGCCGTCGTTCGGATGCATCCTGGGGCCGAATGTGTTGAAGATCCGCGCCACTTTTATCCTGAGCTTGTGCTGACGGTAATAATCAAAAAAGAGAGTCTCGGCGCAGCGCTTCCCCTCATCGTAACAGGAGCGTATCCCAATAGGGTTGACATTGCCCCAGTATGTCTCGCTTTGAGGGTGAACATTTGGATCGCCATAGACCTCACTGGTGGACGCCTGCAGTATTTTTGCTTTGACCCGCTTTGCCAATCCGAGCATGTTTATCGCCCCATGTACTGATGTCTTCGTTGTCTGTACCGGATCGA
>JBEKJD010000262.1:0-4471 GCA_050011415.1 Dissulfurispiraceae bacterium
AGTTTCAGCGCGTCGAAAAACAAGTGCTCGACTTCTCCTGTCTTCCTCACTACTGCCTTATCGCCCTGGCGTAATCAAAATAAGTAACAGACTTACCCGTCGAGTCGGTCACGGTTGACGTCGACAGTGTGATGGAGTAACGGGATTTCCCGCTGTCAATTTTTGTCCTGGAGTTCAGTATGGCTGTGGGCTTATAGAATGTCAGGCCCGCAGCGGCATCCGATTGGATAAGCTTGTTCAACGATACTGCGGAAACAGTTACAGACGTATTCTTAAGAGCCTCATACAGTACGCGACCGTCCGTGTTCGGCATATCCAGTCCCATCAGATAGGCCACGGTTGGAGCAACGTCGATGTTGCCGGATGGGGTGACGCTGGTAATACCTGCCCGGAAATCGGGACCGGAGGTGATCAAGGTATTATTTACGTCAATAGGACTGAAGGAGCCGTGCATCCCCCGGTAAGTCTGGGGAACATGCATGCTTTCGTACTCAATCCCTTTTACTCCCTGTATAACAGCGTTTTCATTAAAATTGTAGCTGACGATAATGTCGGGGTTTCTTCCAGCCGTGTTCTCCAGATGCACCATACTCATTGCAATAGCACCCGGGATGCTCCCGTATCTGTCATCTACGAAGATGGCGCCGAACTCTTCCCTCTGCTGGAGGAATGTAACAATTTTTTTCACGATGGATGTGTCTTTGGATGAGATGTATAAGTAATCGCTGCCGCCGTTGGCAGCGATGACCACTGAGCCGGCAGGCAAAGTTGCCGGGACCTTGAAGCCCCTTGTAGTGTACTTCTTGCCTATCGTGCCCGTGACGGAACCGTCGGTATCGGTCTGGTCGGGGTAGACTTGCGTGCCGTCAGCCATAATCCCTGATATCACGGGATCATACGAGTATCCGTTTCCATCATAAATATTTGTCACGATACCGTTATCAGCCAGGAGTTGCGCGAGTCTCACGTCTCCTGAAACAGAATAGCCATTGGCAACGCCCGTATTGCCAATGGCGCCATTTGCGATAGTTCTGAGCGGAAACAGAGAGAGGTCGCCCGACACGTTGTTGTGACCATGGTCGGAAACAACAATTATGTCGGTATTGTCATATTGATTGAGGGATTTCAATTGAGCTGCGAGATGTCCCAGCATGGTGTCCATGCTGTTAAGAGCGTCCAGATACGCCTTTGAACCAACACCGTAGAGGTGCTCAGTGGTATCAGGGTCCCTGAACCATATAACTGAGATATCGGGATTTTTTTTCGGAAGCATGTATTGCAAATATATGTCCATCATATATTTATTGGAAGACAAGCTTGTTGATGTGGTCCCAATCGAAGGATCGGATGTTAAACTATCGGCAAGTTCAACCGGATTATGAATGGCTGTGGGATCGCCGTTGGATGACAACAACCGGATATCGGGCCACATGACAGGGGTGTTCTTCGGCAGCGCGTACCCTGCAGACTGGAGCTCCCCGGCAAGGGATTGGGGGAATATAGCATTTTCGTCGATTCCGTATCCCTTTCTATCAAGATCGAACATGAATGCTGCGCCTGACTTTCCCACTATAGCGGTAGTCTTTCCCTTATCCTGGGCAACTTGCAGAAGCCTTTTAACCATAAACAACTCGTCGTTGTAAAACGAATTTAATGTCAACAGGACGCTCCAATCCTCGGTAAAAACAGGCTGATTGTAGTCCACAGCCGTTCCAGCCGCGTTGTTGCCGGCAGCACGCGGGACGTAAACCGTATTTCCGTAAAAACCGACCTTGTCCGGGAAATCCCCTGTGCTGAAGGACGAAGAGTTCATCATGGTAAACGTCGGATAGGTAGCATGGTTATTATTGAAAAAAACACCGTTTTTGCTGAGGTTCCACAGATTGGGAGTTGTGGTCGCACTGATGCTGTCCGGTCTCAAACCGTCCCACACGAATATTATCACCTTTCTGTTGATGCTTTCACTACTGCTTTCCACATTGCATGGAGCAAGAAAAAAAAGGGTTGCGCATATCACGATAACTGAAATGGCCCTAACTGTGCCCTGGCAAGAAAAAAGTCCCTGTTCCCATTGTTTCATATTTATTTCACCTCATCACGGTAATTTTTGTTTTCTCTATTAAGATTATTGCCCAAGGATTATTACAAAATGATGACATCCATGTTACAAAAAACATAAACAACTAAACTTAGAAACGTAGTCGAAGTAGAATTGGAGCACTTGTTTTTCGACGCGATGCACGGCTCTACTGTAAAGGGGGCGAGCAACGCCGAGCCCCAACTTAGGACAGATTCGGGTATCGCTGTCAGGGAAGAATTGGGATTTGCCGATAAAAGCAGTTTCAGCGCGCCGAAAAACAAGTGCTCCAATTCTATTGTCTTCATTATTTATGGTCCCCATCTTCTCAACGCACTGCTGATAAATTCGATGATTTTCCTGTGCTCCGCTGCACCGTTTCCCGTAATAGCGAGCGGCTCGTCAAAAGCAAAATAGACTTTTTTAGAAGGGTCAATCCTGCCGAAATCCTTGATATGTTTCCCGTTGCCCCATGCATCGGTTTTCAGCGCTATGGGAATTACCGGGACACCGGCCTTCTTTGCAAGCTTGATCCCGATAGTATTGAATGCTGAAGGGTCAAATAAGGGCGTTCTTGTCGTCTGGGGGAAAATAATCATAGACCTCCCTGCATTCAATCTGTCTGTGCCGCCCTCAAGCACCTCTCTAAGGTCCTCGCGCGGGTTTGAGCGGCCTACAACCACAGGATTTCTCGAACGCATCACGTACCTGAAAACAGGATAATCTATCAGGCTTTGCTTTACAACAAAGGTGACATCCTTAAACGGTTCGATAATACAGGGCAGGACAAACGTTTCAAGCGTGCTGATGTGGTTCCCGATAAATACGCAGGGCCCGCTTAAATTTGTGAAATGACCTGCCCCGGTCACTTCAAATACAACACCGACATGTTCCAGGGCCTTCATGATATCCAGGCTGCTCTCCGCCCATTCCCGGTCGCCGTAGTGTCCGCGTTTAGCGCGGGAACTTGACCTGAACACTATAGACGCCATCTTCCGGTAAAAAACAAATGAAGGCATTCTCTTTGCAAACAAAGAGGCCCTGCCGGGATCGGTCTTATAAGTGCCTTCATGGAATGGAAGCTTCTCCAGATTACCCCCCTAATATATATATCACTATAATAAAATAACTTTAATTATTCCGTCCGGCTCTTGTCAACAAACCCAAAAATGAGTAGTAGGCTACTTTGTTTTTGTTCTGGATCACCTGAGTTATCGCTTAGAAGCGCCTACTTCTGGCACGAGTGGGCTGGTAACGTCCAGCCCACATATTGAGAAATGGCGACAATAGCCAGCTTTCAATACCCGCCAGTGAAAAGAATCAAAAGACTAATTGATCCAGAACAAAAATGAAGTAGCCCACTACCCAAGAATAATATGGAAATTTTCCACAGAGATTGTAATTAATACTTCTTCATGATATTTAAAACTCCCTGGAAATCCTGATAAATCAAAAAGATACTACATTGTCTCGCCTGGCATAATCATTGCATACTTTATAATTTACTCTATTGAAAAACGCAATAAAATTATTTTGCCGGGAGGCCTCATAATGAAAAATTTTTTTGCCAATCTGAAAATTAAATATAAGATCTGCTCTATTACTATTATAGCTGTCTTATGTGTCATAAGCTTCAGTCTCGCATTCCTGTCATCCTATCGAAGCAGTCTTATTGATGAAAAGAAAGACAAGCTGAGAAACGTTGTGGAAACAGCCTATAGCGTTCTTGTTTATAATTACAATTCCTTTAAGGCAGGTACCATGTCCGAAGACCAGGCAAAGGCCTCGGCCATAGCTGCTCTCAAAACGCTGCGCTACAATGAAACCGACTATTTCTGGATTAACGATAACAAGCTCCCATATCCTGCCATGATCATGCATCCTACAAACCCGGCTCTGGATGGCAAAACACTGGACGATCCAAAATTTAACTGTGCAACCGCCCTGCAGTCCGGCCTGAAAGGCACAGAGTCAGGAACGGACGGCAAAAAAAACCTTTTCCAGGCTGCTGTTGAAGTAACAAATGTTTCAGATGCAGGATTTGTCTCTTATGTGTGGCCAAGACCTCTGCCTGGCGGCGGCGTTTCGGAAGAGCGCTATCCGAAAATATCATTTGTAAAGAAGTTCCCTGAATGGAACTGGATAATAGGAAGCGGCATTTATATAGACGACGTTAATGCCATTTTTTGGAACAAGGCAAAGATGCTCGGGGCTGTCATTGCAGGATTCAATATACTGATAGCTCTTGTCGGGTGGTTTATATCAAAGCTTATCTCTGACCCTCTTTCGGAAATAAGCGGAAAAATAGAAGAGATGGCAAATGGAGACTTGACCGTTCAAATTGATTATTACAGCAAGGATGAGGCCGGGTCCCTGGCGCGCAGCATGAACCTC
>JBEKJD010000263.1:0-4468 GCA_050011415.1 Dissulfurispiraceae bacterium
AGAATCAATTTTAATTATCAGATTGTCAGCGGTGAAAAGTGATTCTGCACCATTCCTGCACGCTTCTTGAAAGGAACACTAAGGAGGGCCGAAAATAAATTGACTGGTTAGGCATTCTCATTTACGTTTTGGTCTTACTCATTAAACGGTAGCTTTCCCTATTTTCCATCAACCCTTATAATCAATCATCAAATGCCGCTTCTCCGAATAAAATAGAATCCTGAGTTATCGCTTTAAACATTTCAGAGCCATGAAATTCGTCGGAATATTTTCTATAATCTTTATCTATTCGTTTCCACTGACGGTCTGATATTCTTTTCTCCACCTCTTGTAGTCTATGTGCTTTGTAAAACATAAAATTGCTTACGGTCGCCGGTACTTTGTAATGGTTTTTTTCCAAAATGCCGTGTTTCAAGTGAACTTTTGTATCACGCCATCTCTCTCTATGATCCATTTCGATAAAACCAATTAAAAGGATTCGGCACATTTTTGCATAAACAAATGCTTCCGTTGCAGAACAAGCAACATCTATGTCAACGGAGCGTGAGACATAGCGATTGAAGTTACTCGGCATGCCAGTCCCGCTATAATTGCCGATAAGTCCAAGGAAAGGTAATAGGTGTTGCTCACAACCATCAGGATGTGGTCGTTCATCAAATAAAAACTCTTGCCATGTTCTTAAAGCGTTATCAACCGACATCAATAAATTTTCCGGAAAATGTTTCAAATCGAGATGATTCTTGAAATAAGTCAACACCCGCCATGAGACGGAGGTAGAAAATTTAAGTAGCCAAGCGCCATATTGGTTTATTGGCTTATTCTGGTGAAGTGGCATAAAGACTTCCTTGGCAAAAATATCTTCCCACCCTCCAAAAAGTTGTTCGCAATCCCAGCAGAGCAAATAAAGCTTATCTCCATCTTGAACACGTTTATTAATCGTTTCGCCATGTCTGAAATAACCTGTTACTGATGATTCTTTAAGCCATTTAAAAACAAAACACGGAATAATGTGGCTTGCTTGAAGTTCTTTTTCTTTGTTGCATAGTCCACAGCGTCCATTCATATATATCCTCTTTATATATTCTCTTTACAGATAATGACTGAACTGTGCGGCACAGTGAAACTAAGTCCGTACGAGTGAAATATCATATTTCAATATCATTTTTTTCAGTAACATGGGAATATGCAATGCTGTGAAATTTTTTGATGGCAGTATAAAGGCCAAAAAGAGTTATTTCGATATCAAATGTGTCACCGGGTTTCCTCTGATTTTCATCATGAAACTTCAGAGTAATCGTCTTTTCAAAATCATCTTTATCCTTTTCATTTTTTTGAACGCCAATAGGGACGTCGATGAAGATATGCCCATGGCCTAAGGCATTTCTAATCCTTTTGAAGACATACTTGATCGTAGGAGACGGCTCTTGCGGAGCTGAGTATTTAATAGATGAAAATCCCCAATCTGCACTTGAACCGTCAATTTTATCTTCGGGAAGAAGATCAAACCATTTTTCTTTAGCAAGTAAAACACCGCAGTATAACCCGCCAAAAATTGAGCCAAAATTATAAGGGATAGGGATGTGATGTGTCTCATGAATTTTAGATAAACCGGTCATCCTTAGCCATTGATCATAGATTTCGCTAACTGTTAACAATTGTAGTTTAGGATCGAAAATTGCTGTTGTAATGTTTTTCAGAAAATTCAACGAATACATGCTGCCAGTAAGTATAGCCATAGCTACTTTTTCCTGAACCGTATCTTCATTAGTTCCCATAGTAATTTTTTGGTCTCTCCCTACTTAATATATTTCTCGTTGAGATCTTTCATCATTTCTCTAAACTTCTTGAATTTTTCCTTTGCCTAGTTAATCTTCTCATTGGCCTGCAGGACCGTTGCCTTGTCGTGTAGTTGTGTCGCTGACAATAGGTGTTGATGGGATCGCATCATCATTATTGACGACCTCTGTTGGTAAACATTGAAGATTTGACCTTCTTGCCGCTCCTTGTGCGCTGAACCTACAGCGAACATTCCAATATTTTGCAGCATAGTTGTCGAGTCCATATTCTGGCGCCCCTATTTCGCTCTCCTCTTTCTCTTCGTGGCTTCCGGCTTCCTTGTTCCTAATGAATTTTGAAGCGCTGTCTCTATTAGCTTGGTGTCAACCTTGTCATGTGTATGGTAAGTTAATACCTTCTCCTCCTGAAGCTTTCCATCTTTGTTGAACCCTCTCACGATCAACTCAACAGGGGCATTTGGGTGATCGCCATGCTTAATACCTTCAGAGCGTGCCTTGATAATGGCGGTAATCAGGTTTATAACGCTTACGGATAGATTGAGCACTCCGGCAGTGAGGACGATATAAGCCAGCACCTCTGGGCCGCTCTCGTGCTCCTCAAAAGATATCCCCTCATCTCTGAGGTGGTGGGCGTGCAGGAACTTGTCTATTAATTGATAGGCATGAGGTGAATGCTCACGGTGAAAACATCCGCCCGTGACCCGCACCTTAATTGATACTGATACTCCACCTTCTTGCTCTGGATGCAGGCGTTCAAATCCCCGCATCCTCTGCCGGAATTCATCTACCCATTCCATAAGTCCCCCTATGATATGTGGTGAGTGATTATATAACAGAAAGCGCTACAAGGGGAAATCATTTCGGTGTATTCGTGCGGTGTTGGTAGAACCCGTTCCCCTACAGAAATCTTTTTATCTTGGATGATATAATATAAACAACTCTTTCATTGGGAGGTGAACGCCGTGCAACATGCAAAACAAATGGAAGGTGAACTCTTTGCTGATGTTATAAGGAAGATTCAGCATCTTAGCGCTTCCCAGCAGAACTTTATTCAGGAGATGCTCTCGCATCCCAAAAGTCCCTTGTTGGTTTCAAAGAAAACGTTACTTAAGAAAAGTTACGGCATATGGGCCGGCAGAAAGGATATATCCGACAGTATCGAATATGTTGACAACATCCGCCGGGGCTGGGAATCCAGGCTCAAGAGGCTTCAATGCAAAAGTCGCTGAATAGAGAGGTGTGTGGCTTTTGAAAAAAACAAAATTATATCTTGATACTTCAGTGCCGTCATTTTTATTTGCTGATGATTCTCCGGAAAAGCGGGAGGCGACGATACAGTTTTGGGATATTCTAAAGCTGGGCCTTTATGACATCGTGATTTCCGATATTCTCTTGATGGAAATATCAAGGTGTGAAATATCTCTTAGCCAGAAAATGGAGGACAAACTCTCCGAAATTGTTTTGGACATTGTTTCCGTGAACGAGGATATATTCTCGTTAGCGCAGAAATATATCAGTGAAGGAATTATCCCACAAACATACCAGGATGATGCATTGCATATAGCTCTTGCCACTTATAATGAAGCCGACAGTCTTATAAGTTGGAATTTTAAACACATGGTAAAGCTAAAGACCATTCGCGGCGTAAATGGAATAAACAGGATGCTCGGTTTCAAGGAGTTGGAAATATTAACCCCTCAAAGCTGGATTCAGGAGGATAACAATGAATGAATCAAAAACGATGAAACAGCTTCATTCCCTCAGAGAAAAGAATTATGAAAGGCTGAAACATTTGTCGGTCAAAGAGCAAATCAAAATAATGCAGACGGAAGCCGAGCCAATCAAAAAAAGACTATTAGATAAAATGAAGAAAAAGGAAAAAGCCACGACCAGCAGCTAACGACGCATTATTTTATTAGCAGATAATGTTGGCGGGCTTACTTTTACTGTCGTAGAATTGTCGTAGAATTTAGCCGAATGCATGGAAATACCGTAAAGGCCGTAAATTATGTAACGCCAACTCCATCTTGCTAATCAATGAGTTTTGCCCAAACCCTTACCAGATGCCGATTTGCTGAAATTGGTTCCTACTCACTTTCACGGCGGTAACAAGGGTTCGAATCCCTTTGGGGACGCTTGAAAATCAAGGGGGTTGCAGCAATGTAACCCTTTTTTATTTTATGATTGTCGTAAAATTGTTGTAGTTTCCTTCTCTTCGATGAAATTAACCACGTTCTGATTCTCCGGTAACAGGTGCGCATATCGTTGGGTCATGCGCGGATTGAGGTTCTATTCCCCTACAGAAATCTTTTCATCTGGGGTGATATAATATAAACAATTCTTTCATTGGGAGGTGAACGCCGTGCAACATGCAAAACAAATGGAAGGTGAACTCTTTGCTGATGTTATAAAAAAGATTCAGCATCTTAGCGCTTCCCAGCAGAACTTTATTCAGGAGATGCTTTCGCATCCCAAAAGTCCCTTGTTGGTTTCAAAGAAAACGTTACTTAAGAGAAGTTACGGCTTATGGGCCGGCAGAAAGGATATATCCGACAGTATCGAATATGTTGACAACATCCGACGGGGATGGGAATCCAGGCTCAAGAGGGTTCAATGCAAAAGTCGCTGATAATAGATAGCGATATATTGATTGATCATTTGCGGAAAGACAA
>JBEKJD010000264.1:0-4429 GCA_050011415.1 Dissulfurispiraceae bacterium
CAGAAACCGTTTTTTACGTTCAGAACAGCACCTGTATTCAGAACGTTCCTGACCTGCAAGTCCGTTTCCTTCCCGTCATTTTTGTAAAGCCTTACCCTGTACGGAGTGTCCTCATGTATCCCCTCCATCGAGGAGAGGTAATCTTCCAGTTCTTTCTTGGTAAAACCTTGCTCCATAAGATGGAACAGCGTATTGAATACCTGCCGGGACACTAAGTGCGATACGTCCCGGGCCTGCTGCTCGATGAAACCCTGATAGATGGAAAAAGCGGTGAGAAAAGCGAGATTGAAGCTGGCAAAGGTTATGACAAGGGTGGAGATGCAGACAAAAGATTTCAACCGTACTTGCTTTCTCATGACCGTCCGCAATACCGGTATCCTATCGCTCAATTGCAACGTCAGTTTTTCCAGCTTTCTGAAAACCGTAAGTATAAAATGCATTTCTGTCCTCATTACATGTTACCATACAAAAGCAACTCTCAAAGCATTGATAATGAAAAGATATAGTAATGCTAATGGAGAAACCCATTACCTGTCAAGCCAACGGGTCAAACTCGGAAGTGTCCGATCTTTACGCTGCCGAGTTACTTAACTTTTTCCGCAGTCCTTGTCTTTTAAACATAAAATTCCCTGATACTCTCCAAGTTTGTATAGACAAATAATTCAAAAAACAATATTATTAATCGGGGTTGGCTGAAATCGTTTATGAGTGAAGAATAAGAATTATTTTTAACGATGCAGGACGAATTACTCGAAATAGTTGATGAACACGGCAAAACTCTCGGCATCGCGTCACGGTCCTCGATGCACGGCAACCCTTCCCTTCTTCATAAAGTTGTTCACGTACTGGTGTTTAACAGCGCCGGAGAACTATTGCTGCAGAAACGGTCGATGAATAAAGACGTTGCTCCGGGCAAATGGGACACATCTGTCGGTGGACATGTATCGCCTGCGGAAGACACGTATTCGGCTGCCCGCAGAGAAATGACGGAGGAACTGGGTGTTGATACCGGCGAGATCACTTTTTTATATTCTTACATATATTCCAATGCCTGTGAGAGCGAGCTTGTTTTTACTCACTCCTGCATACACAACGGACCCTTTTCATTTAATACTGAGGAAATTGATTCAGTGAAATTCTGGGAGCTTGAAGAAATAAAAAAAGCCTTTGGATCAGGTGTTCTCAGCGACCACTTTGAAGCGGAGATTAATAAATATTTATCTTATACGCCGCGCTCTTCGGGGCCATAAATGTATTTGTGCAGTTGTAGATTGAGCCTGACGCGCAGCCTGTCTTCCAGTATCCATCGGGAAACGTCCCGGGGTGAAAGGACCCCAAAAACAGGCGCCAGCAAAATATTACAAATACCGGCCAATTCGTGTTTCCTGATAAAATCCATCGTCCATTCGTAGTCTCCCCTATCGGCAATAACAAATTTGAGTTCATCCTGAGGTTTTAAAAGTCTTAGATTCACAAGATCCATGGCGTCGGACATCGCACTCCCTGGTGTCTTAATATCCATAATTATTATTGCCCTGCGGTCCACTCCACTGATGCTTACGCTTCCATTTGTCTCGACCAGCACGGTAAGGCCGCTGTCAAGAAGCCTCTTTATAAGTGAAAGCACCTCGTTCTGCATCAGCGGCTCACCGCCGGTGAGCTCAACCATGTTTAGCCCATAAGAGACAGCCTGGTTAAAGACGTCATCCTCGGTCATCTCCCTGCCTTCTGTATACGCATAGGCGGTGTCACAGTAGACACACCGCAAATTACATCCGCTCATCCTGATAAAAACGCATGGGAGCCCTGCATAAGTTGATTCACCCTGTATGCCTGCAAAAATTTCACAAACCTTCATAAGCAGACTTTATCATGTTCTGCCTAAGTCGGTCAAAATGTTGGCAGTAGACATGGGTAGTACTGTTTTTCTTCGTGAGCAATTAGCCTTCTGTGCGTCGAGCCCCGGCGTTCTGATTCATGATAATATGTCTACAATCAATTATTAGTTGCGGGAACAAAAGTAGTTTAAGTTTGCCGAAAAACGGACATGCCATGTTCTTGACTGGTCAAATGACTAAGCAGTAATTGACTAAGCAGTAATTTGACATATTCACTGTAAGCAGGTAAATTTAAATAGTCTGGTAATTAGTGACAGGTTTTTTTAACTCGTGTTCTCTAAGGAGGAACCAATGAGCTTTTGGACGAAAGTAAAGAAAGATCTGCAAAAAGGGGTTGATGAGGGCCTGGCTTTTATGAAAGAGGGTGCGGCAGTTGTCATGAAAAAAGCCGAACAACTCACCGAAGAAGGGAAAAACTATTACGTACTCTATGAGCTCAAATCGAAAGTACAGAAAGAGATAGCAGAACTCGGCGGGCATGTATACGATCTGAGCGCAAAAACTAAAAATCCCATGCTCGACACTAAAGTCAGGGAGATCATAGCACGCATCAAACGGCTTGAGGCCGAGATACAGAAGCTTGAGGGCAAACCAACAACTGCGAAACAAACCGTTGTAAAGAAACCCTCGGTAAAAAAACCGGCAGCAAAAAAAGCGCCTTCAAGGAAGACGGGGACCCAAAAGGCGCGTGTTATACCGCCCGCAATAACGGAATAACATAGGGGTAAGCCGTGCTTATAGATGCGCGAGGTCTTGGCTGTCCCAAGCCTGTGATACTTGCCGAGGAAGCGCTCTCAGGAATGGATGAAGGCATGGTTAACATTCTGGTTGATAACGAGGCTTCAGTAAAAAACCTCACCCGGTTTGCGTCGAAAAGCGGGTTTTATTCCGAAGATACCAAAGAGGACGGCTACTGGAAGGTCAGGATCGTTAAAGGATACCCTTGCAAAGTGTCTGCCGGCCAGGCCGTTCCCGGAAACCTGCAAGAAGCGCTTCCGGAAGCAACACGCCCGCCGGATGAAATTATTGTAAAAGATGTGCTTCTTATTATAGGCTCTGATACAATGGGCAAAGACGAGACTCTTGGGAAAATCCTCATGAAAGGATTTTTTGAGACGATAAAAGTAACAAAGGAGATTCCCCATACCATCTTTTTCCTTAATGCCGCGGTTAAACTTACAACAACTGATGAAGATATGATCACTATCCTTAAAGACCTCGAAAAAATGGGAGTGGAAATATTTTCATGCGGCACGTGCCTTAAACACTACGATCTCGAAAAGACTTTAAAGGTAGGCTTCCGCGGCACAACAAATCATATCGTGGAAGGAATCAAAGATTTCAAAAAAACCGTCTGGATCGGGTAAAAACAATAAACAGAAAGCAGCAATCAACAAAGGCTCAATAGATTCAAATGATACTTCTTATTTATCCGCCAGTTGCAAAACCATGTGAACCGCCTGCCGGAATTGCGCGACTTTCAGGCATGCTCGCAAAACATGGAATTGATCACCGCCTTCTTGATGCTAATATAGAAGGGCTTCTCTATCTCCTCCGAATGCCGATGCCCAAGGAAAAAAAAGATGATATTTGGACAAAGAGGGCATTTCGTAATCGTGGAATCAACCTTTCCCGCTTGAGATCCCCGGACCTCTATAATCATCTTGATCGTTACAAAAGAACTGTCAGTGATATAGCGCGCGTTCTTGGCGATGTCTCTCCAAACGGTTCAACCGTCGGGTTGGTGAATTACGAGCAGGAAGAACTATCTCCCCTGAAAAGCAGTGATCTTCTGATTGCTTCTGAGCGGCCTGAACTGAACCCTTTTTATCAGTACTTTCGAAGGAGACTGGAAGACCTGTTTCATGATAAAGAACCATCAGTGATCGGTATTTCCGTTAACTATCTAAGTCAGGCACTGTGCGCCTTTTCGATTATAGGGTTTATAAAACGTGAACTGCCCCATGCGAAAATTATTCTGGGTGGTGGGCTTGTTACCTCGTGGTTGAAAAATCAGAAGTGGAAGAACCACTTTGCCGGCATGGTCGACCATATGGTAGCCGGCCCGGGAGAATACCAACTCCTCTTGCTCCTGGGGATAGATACGATAGAAAAAAAAGTGCCGCAGCCGGATTATCATCCTTTCCATGAGGAGAGATACCTTTCACCCGGTTTTATCCTGCCCTTCAGTGCTTCGACAGGATGTTACTGGAACAAATGTACTTTTTGTCCGGAGAATGCCGAGCGTAACCAGTATGTTGTTATGCCGCCAGAGCAGGTAATTGCAGATTTGAATGATCTTAGACAAAAGTCTAATCCGGCACTTGTCCATTTTCTCGACAATGCAATAAGCCCGGCGCTTCTTGATGCCCTTGCTACGAACAACATAGACGTTCCCTGGTATGGTTTTGCACGTATCAACTCCCAAATGACAGACCCGGATTTCTGCGTAACTCTAAAAGGCGCAGGATGTGTCATGCTCAAGCTGGGGATTGAATCCGGGGACCAATGCGTGCTTGATACTCTTGAAA
>JBEKJD010000265.1:0-6572 GCA_050011415.1 Dissulfurispiraceae bacterium
TATAAAAGTAAAGCTCGACGACCTGTTCTCACAAGCGCTTATGAAGGACCGGCTGGTGAAAAAAAGAGGCTTTCTGGGTTCTCTGCTTTTAATGCTGTCTTTCGGCTTCATTGACATTAAAACCGGAGACTTTGCCTTTGACGAAATAAAACTGAAGAAGGCGCTTTTTATGGTAAGAAAAGGGCTTGATGACGCGACCCATGCGCAGATCGAAGACATGCACTATCAACTATTATCACACATAACAAACCAGCTCTCTGATCTGGACCGGTCGATGTCAGAGTCAATGCTCTATTTCAGGGCTGCCTACAAGGACATTTTTGATGCATTTATACATGATCTGATCGCCCTGAAAGAGGAAATAAAATACAAAATAGACTTTTTGAAACAGGCCGAGCAGGGAATTAACCGCTTCACCGCTTTATGGAAAAAAATAAGCGACGCGTCCTAAACACCGCGGACGAAGTAAGAGTCAGATGCTGGAATGAATTGCAGGACCAACTCTTCGAGGATTCCTGGAATCCGGACCTTGGCCGTTTTCGTTCCCGGCATGCTTTTCGCGGCCTCTCCGATTCTCATTACCGGCTCGAGACAACATTGATGCGTCTGCGCGGCAATTACGCCGGGCTTGAACGACACCTCCTGAGAAACTTCAGGAAGTACGCTCACCGTAATGTTGTTGAGAGCGATTCAGTTTGGCACTGGCTTTCGGTCGCCCAGCACTACGGGCTGCCCACAAGGCTCCTCGACTGGACATATTCCCCTTTTATTGCGCTGCATTTTGCCACGGCAAATATTGAAAAGTTCGATACGGACGGCGTTATCTGGGCAGTCAATTATGTCAAGGCGCATCTGGAACTCCCTCAGAAACTCAAACACAAGCTGGAACTTGAAGGAGCGAATGTTTTCACAGTGGGAATGCTTTCGGAATCAGTGAAATCACTCAGCGAATTGGCCGAACTCTGCACAAGAGATTTTGTGGTTTTTTTCGAACCCCCCTCAATTGACGACAGGATCGTGAACCAGTTCGCACTCTTCTCGGTAATGTCCGGTCCTGCCGATATTTTCTGTGACTGGTTGAGAAAAATCCCCGGCATGTGGCGCAAGATCATCATTCCCGCATCACTGAAATGGGAGATCCGCGACAAGCTGGACCAGGCCAACATAACCGAAAGGGTCCTGTTCCCTGGTCTCGACGGCCTTAGCAGATGGCTCAAACGCCAATATAGCCCCAAATCATAACCTGCCGGCTTTCTTCTTTAAATTCAGAAAGTTATACCTTGTAACATTTTCTTAATATGATTGTAATTGTGCTTTAATGTGTACCGTGTATAGTTAACGAAGGGTAAAGCACAACAAAAGCTCTACATGTAAAGGGGGTTTTTATGCAGGAGCAATTATCGAGAGAGAACTTCAGAAAGATGCTGTATGAGAAAAGAGAAGCGATTATCCGAAGTTCAGCAGACGGGATAAAAAAGTTCATGTCCGGAGACAACAGACAGACCATCGCAGCCGGGCAGGAACAGGGAGACTGCTCAGTATTCTATCAATTCGAACATATGAGCTGCCGGCAGTTCGATACTCAAATGGATAGTATCAGAAAAATCGACCTGGCGCTCAAGAGGCTCGATGAAGGAAATTACGGTACTTGCGAAGAATGCGGTGACGAAATCAGCATGGAAAGGCTGAAGGTGATACCTTTTGCGCTGCTCTGCCGGGATTGCCAGGAAACAAAAGAGCAGCAGCCAAAGAAACGGAATTAACCTGTATTAAAATTAGGAAATTTGAACAATGCCGAACAGCTTGACTTTGCAATAAGAAGTCAGACGCCATTCTACGTGCCCTTTATTCCGCTAAATGCCTCATTCAGTTCCTGTAATCTTGTCTTATCAATTTTCATGAACAGGGGCGGTATAATCTCAAAGGCCCGACCTGCCTGCAGTGCCGTCAAGCTTAGAACTTCATGTGTCGAAGCCGTCCTTTCCTCATCAGAAAGCTTTAATGCGTCGAAGATTTTCCCGGAAGTAAAAGGGATTATCGGCCAGGCAGCTTCAGCAAAAAAGTAAATAAGGTTGATTGCGGTCCTCAGTATAACAGCGCCGGCGGCACTGTCTTTCTTGACAATATCCCATGGTTTGCACTCGTCGAAATATACATTGCCGGCATCCCACATGGCGCGCAACGTGATTATGACCTTGCGAAATTCCATATTCCGGAAGGCCCTGTCATATTCTGTCAGCAAATCGGCAAGCGCAGTTCGGAGTTTTATTTCAACCGGCCCCGGTTCTCCGCCTTCGGGAACTTGCAAGCCATAGTATGTTGAAGTGAGTTTCAGTGTCCTGTTAATAAAATTACCGAACTTGTCCGCCAAATCCTTGTTGACCGTCGAAGCAAACAATTCCCAGGTAAAATCGGCGTCGCTTGATTCAGGAGCGTGGGCCATTAAAAAATAGCGCCAATAATCAGGCGCGAACAATTTTAAAGCCTCATCCATAAAAACTCCCCGCCGCCTGCTTGTTGAAAACTTGCCGCCATAATATGTCAACCAGTTGAAACTTTTTATGAAGTTTGCCATGACCCATGTCTCGCGCGTGCCGATCATGGTTGCAGGCCAGCTTATAGTATGAAAAGGAACATTGTCCTTGGCCATAAATTGTATGTATTTAACATCATCCGGCTGCCGCCACCATGCCTGCCAGTTCCGGTCGTCAGGTTTCATTTCAGCCCATTCAACTGTCGCAGCAATATACTCGATTGGGGCATCAAACCAAACATAAAAAACCTTGTCGGTAAATCCCGGGCGCGGCACAGGTATGCCCCATGAAGAATCGCGGGTAATGCATCTGTCCCTCAAGCCTTCATCAAGCCATTTATAAGCAATAGAACGGGTTATCACAGGCCATTCCGCATGCTCATCTATCCAGCGGCGCAAGTCCTGCGACAGCAAAGTTTGCCTAAGAAAAAGATGCCGGCTGCTGCGTATTTCCAACTTTTTACTTCCTGAAATAGCAGATCGGGGATCGATCAGGTCTGTTGGGTCCAGCAGGGATGTACAGTTCTCACATTGATCTCCGCGAGCTGCTTCATAACCACATTTCGGACAGGTCCCGATAATATAGCGATCAGGCAAAAAACGATTGTCTTCAATGGAGAAAAATAACTTTATATCCCGCTCCTCAATAAAACCGTTTTCTTCAAGCCTCCCATATATATATTGCGTCATTGCATGATTTTGCGGCGAGGAACTGCGGCCGAAATGATCAAACGACAATCCAAAGGTCTCGTAAATGGAAGCATGCAAGCTGTGCATCTGACTGCAATATTCTTCAACTTCCATCCCGGCATCATGAGCAGCGATCTCAGCAGGAGTCCCATGCTCGTCGGTAGCGCAAATAAAAAGGACTTCCTCACCTGCCCTGCGCAGGTACCTCGCCATCAGGTCAGCAGGCAACATGGAACCGACTAAATTCCCGAGATGCTTTATTCCGTTAATATACGGCAACGCGCTCGTAATCAAATATCTCACTTGTGACCTCTGTATAAAGTGCAATGGTTCCCGGCGCATACACGCCACGGACTGCTTGTTGGGATTAACAGCGGTTATTATACAACTAATCTGCATTCTGTGGTATGCTTTAGCCATGAGCGGTCTTGTAATCTGGATTACAGGCTTGCCCGGAAGCGGTAAGAGCAGTCTCTCGGACGGTATCAAGAAACTTTCCCCTGATTTCGTCATTCTGCGGATGGACGAATTCAGAAAAATAGTCACCCCCCAACCCGCGTATTCCGACTCTGAAAGAGATATTGTCTACCGCGCAATTGTTTATACGGCAAGAACATTATCGGCACTTGACCACTCTGTCATAATCGATGCAACGGGAAATATGAGAAAATGGCGGGAGCTGGCGCGTCAACTCATCCCGGGCTTCATCGAAATATATCTGAAATGCCCGCTCGCTGTTTGTGCTGAAAGGGAAAGGTCCCGCAAAGATAGCCGCGGAGCGCCAAGAGGCATTTATGCAAAAGGCAAGGCCGGCCAGCCGGTCCCGGGTGTGCAGGTCCCGTACGAGGAACCGCTGGGCCCGGAGCTGGTCATAGACATGGGATCTACCTCCCTTGAAGAGGCTATATCAAGAGCTTGCGAGTTTGTTTCCAAAAGTGTTCCTCAAAATTAACTGCAATTCAGACAGTAGATGAATCTCTGAAGCATTAGCGGAGTTTTGGAAACAGTTCCTGGCGAGTGAGCGTCAAACAGGAGCGAAACTGACCGAAGGGAATTTTGCGACTGTAGCGAGACGAGCCCTGGAACTGTCAAAACGGAGTGAGCGAAAGAGATTCATCTACTGTCTGAATTGCAACTCAAAATTAAGGCCGGGCTATTGCTGTTTGGAGAAGTCGAAATGCCGTAAAAGGGCAGCATTGCCATAATTGCCTGGTCAGTGTATTTTTCCATTGGGGTCAGGACTTCATTCCGTCGTGTATAGTATGTGTCTTCGCCCTCTGCGCAGGGCGTTGCGAACACGTTGAACTGTCTGCATGCTATGGGGCGGAAGGCATGAATGGCGCAGGCGTTGTCTGCCTGAAAAGGGCATGGGTTGCCTTTGCGGTGTTCCAGAAGTTGTTTTTTTACGATGCCTCGCAAAGGCTGGCATAACTTTTCGATGGTGTACCAGTAAATTCCCACCATTTCCAAAGGATAGAGCGGTATATCGGTATGAGTGCGGCAGCACGAGCCGCAGCCTTTTTTGCAAGCAAGTTTACTCCTGGATTTCTTCTCATGTTCATGGACAGCCGCAGAGATTCCTTTGTCAATAATGGCGTAAGCGTCCAAAAGAAGGGGAAGCCACGGCCTCAATTTCTCCTCTTCCGGGAAGCGAAGGCGCGTCGAAGTTTTCTTGTCTTTCATGATTTATACTATCACAAATGAAAAGTGATTATGTCTGCAATTCAGACAGTAGCAGAATTTCTTTCGCTCACTCCGTTTTGACAGTTCTATTGACTCGTCTCGCTACAGTCGCAAAATTCCCTTCGGTCAGTTTCGCTCCTGTTATACGCTCACTCGTCAAGAACTTCAAAAACTGCGTTAATGCTTCAGAAATTCTGCTACTGTCTGAATTGCAATGTTTCTGATATAGTATAAGTGAAAATTTATATATGGCTGGAGGGCGGCATGATTAATTATTTCCCTGATAAGAAAGAAACCGTTCTGCTGATTGTTGACATTCAGGATAAGCTTGCGGTGACGATGAAAATGAGGGATGCAGTGATTAATAATTGCCTGCATCTGATCGAACTTGCAAAGCTGCAAAATATCCCCATTTTGCTGACAGAGCAGTATCCAAAGGGACTTGGACAGACAGTAAGCGAAATACGCGACGCACTTTCTGCCTATCAGCCTCTCGAAAAGCTCGCCTTCAGTTGTTGCGGTGAGCCTGCCTTCATGAACGCACTCAAAGCGCTCAACAGAAAAACGGTCTTGCTGACCGGCATGGAAACGCATGTATGCATTCTGCAGACATGCGTCGACCTTCTGGAGGAAGGTTTTAATGTGCATCTTGTACAGGATGCCGTATGTTCGAGGACCAAAGAAAACTGGAAGACCGGCACGGAATTCATGCGTGATGCCGGCGCCATAGTCACCTGCACCGAGACAGTGCTATTCCAATTGCTCAAGGTTGCCGGAACAGAAGAGTTCAAGGCTATTTCAAAAAGAATTAAATAGTATCAATATTGTTTTTCCAGGCCCTTATACAGAAAAAATCTGGAGGAGTTGCTTGACACTATTCAAATTATGTCTTTCGATCAGGAAGAACGTCGCGACATGCCTCGCCTTATTGCAAAAGGCGACAGAATTATGACATACCATTTGGGCAATAAGTCCTCCCGCAATATTTTATTTGCTGTAATACTGGTCTTGGGCGTTGCCTTATCCATCATTGTAGCTGCATTGAGTTATTATGCTGACAAGAAGCTCATACATACAGAATTCAATGAAGCAGCGGAAAACCACTTTGCCGCTTTGAAGAGAGAGCTCGGTAGCGATCTGTCCGCGCTTTTATCGGTTCAAGCCGTCCATTATACTTATAGAGAAAACGTAGAAAGGTCTGAGTTTCGGAATTTTACAAATCACCTTCTAAAGCATCATGCCAGTATTCAGGCCCTTGAATGGATACCGCGCGTACCGGATTCCCGGAGGGAGGCATATGAACGCGCTGCAAGGAGAGAAGGCTTCCCTGATTTTCAGATCACTGAACGTATTGCACAGGGGAAGATGAAGAGAGCGGAGAAGCGAAAGGAATATTTCCCCGTCTACTTTGTCGAGCCCTATAAGGGTAACGAGATAGCTCTTGGGTTTGACCTTGCTTCTAATCCCGCACGGCTGGCGGCTTTGGAAGCCGCCCGAAAAACAGGCGAGATGCATGCCACTGCAAGAATAACCCTTGTCCAGGAGACCAAAAGTCAATTTGGTTTCATCGTCTTTGCACCGGTCTACAGGAAAGGGGCGTTGATAAGTTCCGAACGGGCACGACCGGACAATCTTAAAGGCTTCGCTCTGGGCGTATTTAGAATCA
>JBEKJD010000266.1:0-4727 GCA_050011415.1 Dissulfurispiraceae bacterium
GTCCCTTGTGGATATTTGCAGGGCTACGTACTGGACGGGAACAAACAACGGTTGTTCTCCATTGAGCGAGAGCTTTACCTGGAGCTTCTTGTTCCAAAACGGCAATGCAGGGACGCTTAACAGCATTCTGAGTGAGACATCTTCAGGCACGTTTTCATGCTCAAATCCTGCGCAGTACGGCACGTATCTTCTCAACAATCTATACACAAGCTCCGATCTGGCAGGATACAGCTACAACCTCAACAACAGCGCAGGGACAGGAGTAATCGGCGGGCAGGCTGACCCTTGTGCGTATGCAGACATTGTCTATACGCAATAGTGCAGCCCGGATACAATTTTATAATCCCACTCTCTGGTAAAGAGGGTGATTCCCGGGTGTGTAGAAGGGGGGAAATACAATGGAATGTCTTGTTGAGCGGAGCAAGAATGGCTTCTACAGGCTCTTTGTCAGGAAAGTAATCGACAGGGTTGGGAGGGACAAATACGTTTTTGCAGTAGGGTGTGATAATAGACTACGACCCGAACGATGTCACGGTGATCGACGGAGATGTCTACTTGTGCGCGGACGACGGCAATCGCATAAAGGTCAAGCCGATCTTCTACCCCCTGCAGGAGACCGGTGAGATTCAGATACTGCTCAGCTACGACCACTGCCAAAATCTTTCACTTGAGTCGTCAATACAGAAGACGGAAGAGAGAGGGGACATCATATGTTTCACGTTCAAGGATGTGGTAAAACAAGCCCTTCTTTTTAATGCATCCGATATACACATCCTGCCGAAGACGTGCCACTACAGGGTTTTTTTCAGGATAGACGGAAGGTTTCTTGAAATCCCCGAATTCCTTATGAATGTGGAGCAGGGCAAGGCATTTTCGAGAATGATCAGAATAGAGGCTAGCGACCATACCAAGGGCAACTTCAACATCGATGAAACTAAGGTCTCGCAGCTGGGGAAGATCGAATATGCCGACCTTGGTGTCGGACTTAGACTTGAATTTGTTCCCGACGGCAGAACGCTCGAACATGTCGATATCACGGCCAGAATTATCTCCAAAGGGGCATTGCATATATCGGAGGATATGAGCGGCAACCTGAGAAAATGCGGATTCGCGGAAGAAGACATCATATCTTTTGGGTCTGTAACACGCAGGAAAACCGGCCTGTTTGTTGTGAGCGGTATAGTAAACTCAGGGAAATCCACAACAATATGGAACATACTGCCTGCGCTTGATCGTACGAAAAAGATAGGGACTGTCGAGGACCCGGTGGAATGCGTGCTGGACAGGCATAATATAATCCAGCACCAGATATATGAACCTGAAAAGGAAAACCTGAAGATGGGGTTCGAGCAGTTCATAAAATCATTCAAGAGAGGGGATTACGACGTTGTTTTTATCGGGGAATGGAGAAAATCAAAAGGTCTGACGGAGGCTATCATAGAACAGGCAAATGCGGGACAGCTGATATTTACCACGCTGCACATAAAAAGTTCCTTTGAGATATACAGCGCGATCAATGAAATGTTTCATATACCTAAAAACGTGTCAGCCAGGATGGTGCATATGTCTCTGAATCAGCTTCTCCTGCCGAAATTATGCAATCATTGCAGGATAGAAACCGAGATTGACTTTACGCAGGATGATGTTAGGTATCTGAACATTTTGTCCAAGATCGAAAAAGACAAGCTGCTCTCCTTTTCGGCGAGGGGGTTCAGAAGGAATGAGGAAGGTTGCAACTATTGTTATCACACAGGATATAAGGGCAGAACAGTCATCTACGATTATTTCATTCCTACGCAGGAGTTCATAAGCGAGGTGATCAAAAACGACCTCAGCCCTAACGACATAAAGAACCTGGCACTAATGTACGGGGTAGGCAAGACGAAATTAGCGGTTTTCCTTGAAAGGGTCAGGGAAGGCTCAATCGAAAAATCATGCGTGGAGGAAATCTGATAAATATGAATGAGCTTAATTACGGATTTGATCACAGAGAGCCGGCGAAGGCCCTGGAAGAACTTAAGAGCAAGCTGGGTTCAAAAAACGGTTGGTTTGTCCGGTTCATCGGCGAGGTAGTAAAAATGAAGCAGCACCAGAATATCACAGATATCGTCATCAAAGAAAACCAGCTAATCAAAGTAGGGGCCGTGAAATCATTCATTCCTCTTTTAATAAAACTTGAGCTGAACGGCAATATTTTCAAGCCTTCCGGAGACGATATCAACTTTCTTACGCACTCCTTGCTGGGTAAGGACCATAGTTACCTCAACAGCATGTCTTCCATAGATTTCTCGCTTGCCATATACGGCATAGGCATATTCAGGATTAACTATTCAAGAGACATAATGGGCGTCGGTTTAAGCATCAGATACCTTGATTTCGACATCCCGGAGTTTGAGGGGCTGCAGTATCCGGCGTATTACAAGAAATTCTTTGAGACGTTGATAAGGGAGAGGACCTTGACTGACTCCGACGGTAAGCAACATGGCATAGGATACATCGGAAGCGGCGGCCTTGTGCTCCATATCGGCCCTACCGGAAGCGGGAAAACAACTGCGATCGCAAGTGAATTGAGACATATAGCAGACAGGATCAGCGGGACCATTGTGACTTACGAGAATCCCGTGGAATACAGGTTTGTGCAGACAAAGGCCATTATTCGACAGTATGAACTCGGCAAACACATAAAGGACCAGGACAAACTGTCGACGTTCGAAACGCTGAAGTATCATCTGCTAAGGAACGCGCCGTCTGTTGCGATGATTTCTGAAGTCAAAACTGAACAGGAGATATATGAACTGCTTGATGTTGCCAATAGAGGGCATCTCGTGTTTTCCACAATGCATGCCAAAAACACAATAGAAGCGTTGTCTCTGATGATGTCGGTGATGAAGAGCGCCAGGCATCTTCTTGCGACAAGTTTGCTTGCGATAGTGTCTCATTACCTTCATCTGACCCTGCATGGTAAGATCGTGCCGATTTATGAAGTCTTCATCCCGGATAAAACAGTGAAGAAAAAAATTCAGGACGGCAACCTCGTGGATATCTATAGGATGTTTTACCAGGAAAAAGTGCTGTTTCAATCGTCGATAACTTTTCCTGATTGCATATCTGAACTTATGAACAAGGGCGTGATATCGGATGAAGAAAAGAAAGAGATACTGGCGTCCATGATGTTTGCTTACAATTAGAATGACAAAGATAATAAGGAGAATGTTGTGTGGAAAACAAATATATCCGGGTAAACTCTGAAAAATTTTTCAACCTGAAGATAGAGATCGGCGAGGTACTGGGGTGGCTGAAGGTAATACACAATATGACCGGTGTAGAAGACCTGTCTGCCGCTCTGGAAATATGCTATTCATTTGTGCTTGATAAAGAACAATCGAGGGCTGTTGTGATTGTGACCGAACTGATATACCAGGAGGCGTCAGGGAAAATAATCCCGCCCATTAATCTCTATGCGACTTATAGGGATATTGCTTCTCAAATAGAGGGGGTGTTGTGAAAGATGGCAGCTTTAGCGGTCTTTTGCAGCTTCAGGAAGTCATACGGAAAGCGTACGAATGTAAAGCCTCAGGTATAACCATGGCCCCTGATAGTAACGTCATGATCAGGGTGAACGGTAAGTTGAGGGTAATGGACGACTATGTCATCACGGAGGATGACATCATCCAGATATGCCTGGATTACATCAAAAAAGACGTGCAGGACAAATATACAACGCGCAAATCCTACAGTATATCTCTCGTGGTCGACAATAAAATAAGGGTCCGGTTGCAATTCTATGATTCGTACAACGGTATGTGTATCAGCTGCAAGCTTGTGCCTACTGTGCCTAAAACCATGGAGGAATTGGCCATCCCCCCTGTTATTCAGCAATGGATATCCGGCAGCGGGATTACAGTCGTCTCGGGACTTGCCGACACCGGGAAAACAACGACCCTTTCGGCGATAGTAGACTACATAAACACCAACATGGTAGAGAAAGTAATAATCCTGGAGGACCCGGTCGAGTATCAACACAGAAATAAGATGAGTCTGATTCTGACGCGTGAAGTCGGCACTAATACACCCACTTATACTGACGGACTGCGAGACATTCTGAGAGGAGAGGATGTCGATACTGTTGTAGTGGGAGCGGTGAGGAATGCCCAAACCATGGAGTCGGTCTTTGCTATTGCGGAAAGCGGCATAAGAGTTTTTACGGTTATCCCGGCGCCGTCTGTTGTGGGAGCGATAGAGAGGATAGCGAACATGTTCCCACTGTCTGATTATGAAAGAGTATGCAGGCGTCTCTCTACAACATTAAATGGCATACTGGTCCAGAAACTTCTGCCGAAGCTGGGCGGCGGCCGGGTACTGGCGGCCGAAATATTTACCAACGTGGAGGTTACCAATCACCTGTTGCATGACGGCAAGATGAAAGAAATAAATAACGAACTTGACACCAGGGGGGCGGCGGATTTGTGTTCCATGAGGGAGTATGAAAAAAAATTGGAAGAACAAGGTTTGGTGTTGTATCACACCTCATAAAGAAGGAGCACGTAAGCCATGAGACAAAGAACAAAAAATATTCTGCCTGTATTGTTAATGGTATTCGCAGTGTCCGCATATGCTCAGGACAAATCCTCTTCCATGCAAAACTCTAATATATCTCCGGAAAAGGCAGGACAGGGCAAATGGGAGGTCCAGGGGAGCATAGGCAATAAAGTTGTTGTTGTCAATGG
>JBEKJD010000267.1:0-4379 GCA_050011415.1 Dissulfurispiraceae bacterium
ATTCATCTGTTACGTATCATATGTTGGGCATACCCACCTCCCTGTTCACCCCTATCTTCGTCATATCACGCACTACAGGCTGGGGAGCGCATATTATTGAGCAGCGGCTTGATAACAAGCTCATCAGGCCTTCAGCCAACTACCTCGGCCCGGAAGACCGCGCGTACTTGCCCATGGGCAAAAGAAAATAGAGGACAATAAATAATTTCAAAAAAGGGGAAAAATACAGTTATGGGTTCACCTATCTCTAATGTCCGTCCCGACCCTGACAAGGTTCTTGTCGACATTGCCGCTTATGTTTGCGACTACAAGATCAAATCTGATGAAGCCTTTGACACGGCCCGCAACTGTCTCATGGATACTCTGGGCTGCGGTTTTGAGGCCCTGGGGTATCCTGCATGTACAAAGCTTCTGGGGCCCATTGTTCCTGGGACCATTGTCCCAAACGGCGCAAAAGTTCCCGGCACCCAGTTTCAGCTGGACCCTGTACAGGCAGCCTTCAATATCGGCACGATGGTCCGCTGGCTGGACTTCAACGACACCTGGCTCGCTGCAGAATGGGGACATCCCTCGGACAATCTTGGCGGCATTCTCGCTGCTGCAGATTACATCTCCCGCAAGGCCGTGGCAGAAGGCAAAAAGCCGTTGACAATGAAGGATGTGTTGACATCCATGATAAAGGCCCATGAGATTCAGGGGGTCCTTGCCATTGAGAACTCATTCAACCGTGTGGGTCTCGACCATGTCGTCCTGGTCAAAGTGGCTACCACTGCGGTTGTGAGTAAAATGTTAGGCTGCACAAAAGAAGAGGTGATCAACGCCCTTTCCAATGCGTGGATAGACGGCCAGTCCCTCAGAACTTACCGCCATGCACCGAATACAGGCTCGCGTAAATCATGGGCTGCAGGTGATGCCACATCCCGCGGCGTGAGATTGGCGCTGATGGCGCTGAAAGGTGAAATGGGGTACCCCTCTGCCCTGACCGCAAAGACATGGGGCTTTTACGACGCCCTATTCAAAGGCAATGAATTCAGGTTCCAGAGGCCTTACGGTTCTTATGTCATGGAACATGTGCTCTTTAAGATATCCTTCCCTGCTGAGTTCCACGCGCAAACTGCTGTAGAGTGCGCTATGCAGTTCCACACGGTTGTAAAGGACAGGATAGACCAGATCGATAAAATCGAGATAACTACCCACGAGTCTGCTATCCGCATCATAGACAAGAAGGGACCGCTGCACAACCCGGCAGACCGCGACCACTGCATACAGTACATGGTGGCTATAGGCCTCATCTTCGGCCAGTTGACCTCTGCGCATTACGAAGACAGCGTGGCGGCAGACCCGCGGATTGATGCGTTGCGTGACAAGATGATCTGCAGCGAAAGCAAGCAATACACGAAGGATTATCTCGATCCTGAGAAACGCTCCATCGCCAATGCCATCCGGATATTCTTCAGGGACGGCTCAAAAACCAGGAAAATTGAAGTTGAATACCCTATTGGCCACCGCCGCCGCCGCAAAGAAGGCATCCCTGTGCTCGTGGACAAGTTCAGGACAAATCTCGCCCGCCGTTTTCCCGTAAGGCAGCAAAAGGCAATACTTGACGTATGCCTGAATCAAACCAAATTAGAAGGGAGCCCTGTGAATGAATTCATCGATATGTTCGTCATTTGATAATATAATCCGGGAATTCGACGCGGGCGGCGGCAGGAAAGGGAAACTATATTCCCTCCCTGCTCTGGAAAAATCGGGGACCGGCAAAATTTCCCGACTGCCCATATCAGTCCGCATAGTGCTGGAATCGGTACTGCGAAATTGCGACGGCAAAAAAATTACCGTGGAGCATGTCAGGCAGCTTGCCAACTGGAGTCCTGTTGCGCCCCGCACCGGAGAGGTCCCCTTTGTAGTAGCACGCATCCTGCTGCAGGACTTCACAGGCGTTCCTCTTCTTTGCGATCTCGCTGCCATGCGCGGCGCGGCTGCCAGGATGGGGAAGGACCCTCAAATCATCGAGCCGCTGGTCCCTGTGGATCTGGTTGTTGACCATTCGGTGCAGATCGACTATTACGGCGAGCCCGGCGCTCTCCGGAAAAACATGGAAATGGAGTTTAAGCGCAACAGGGAGCGTTACCAGTTCCTGAAATGGGGCATGAACGCCTTTGAGACATTTAAGGTAGTGCCTCCCGGTATCGGTATTGTTCATCAGGTAAACCTGGAATATCTTGCCAGGGGCGTGCATAACAGACAAGGAGTGTATTACCCTGATACCCTCGTAGGCACCGACAGCCATACCACGATGATAAACGGTATCGGCGTTGTTGGGTGGGGAGTGGGCGGAATAGAAGCAGAGGCAGGGATGCTGGGCCAGCCGGTTTATTTCCTCACGCCGGATGTCGTGGGTGTGGAGCTGAAAGGCAAGCTCAGGGAAGGTGTGACTGCTACCGACCTCGCTTTGACCATCACCGAAATGCTCCGCATGGAAAAAGTAGTCGGCAAGTTTGTTGAGTTCTTTGGCGAAGGCGCTTCTTCCCTTGCTTTGCCTGACAGGGCCACTGTTGCAAATATGGCCCCTGAATACGGCGCTACCATGGGGTTCTTCCCGGTTGATGACGTCACCGTGGATTTCTTCCGTGGCAGCGGGCGTACTGCGGATGAAATTACAGCGTTCCGGGAATACTTAAAAAACCAGGAAATGTTCGGCATGCCAAAGGCGGGCGACCTGGATTACTCCAGGGTAATAGAACTTGATATTTCAGGAGTAAAACCTTCTGTTGCAGGACCAAAACGTCCCCAGGACCGCATAGAGCTTCAATCTATAAAAGAAAAGTTTGGCGACCTTTTAATAAGGCCTGTGGCTGACAACGGCTTTGCCGTAAAATCAGAAGACCTTCAACAACGCTTCACAACAAAAGGACAAGTCAACATAGGTACCGGTGATGTTATTATCGCCGCAATTACTTCGTGCACGAATACGTCAAATCCGGGCGTGCTCCTGGCCGCCGGACTGCTGGCGAAGAAGGCGGTGGAAAAAGGTCTCACGGTAAAAAAACACATAAAAACATCCCTGGCGCCGGGTTCGCGCGTAGTTGGCGAATACCTTGATAAAGCCGGGCTCATGCCTTATCTCGAAAAGCTCGGTTTTTATCTCGCTGCATACGGTTGCACCACTTGCATCGGCAATGCAGGTCCTTTGGATGAAGGGGTGGAAGAGACCATTGTCCGTAACAACCTCGTCTGTGCTGCAGTGCTTTCGGGCAACCGCAACTTTGAGGCCCGCATCCATGCCAACCTGCGCGCCAACTTTCTCATGAGCCCTCCCCTTGTCGTGGCCTTTGCCATAGCAGGGACCGTACTGATTAACATGGAAAAAGAGCCGCTGGGCACGGGCTTTGACGGGCAGGAAATCTATCTCAGGGACATATGGCCCGGCGCCGATGAAGTGGCGGCTGTCATGAAGTATGCCGTTGACCCCGAAACCTTCCGGCGACTTTATTCGGACTTGGCCAAAGATAATGTTCTGTGGAACAACGTGTCCTCAGTTTCAGGGAATATCTATGATTGGCCCAAATCAACATACATTGCTGAGCCTCCTTTCTTCCAGGATTTCAGTATGCAGCCAGGCAGCGTGAGCGATATTACGGGAGCCAGGGCCCTCGGCATTTTCGGAGACTCTGTAACTACCGACCATATAAGTCCTGCCGGTTCCATCAAAAAAAATTCTTCTGCCGGAATCTATCTTTTGGAAAACGGTGTTGCAGAGACTGATTTCCAGAGCTACGGTACCCGACGGGGAAATCATGAAGTAATGATCCGGGGCACTTTTGCCAACGTCCGCATCAGGAATCTCATGTTGCCTCCGAAAGATGACGGCGCCTGTGTAGTAGGAGGGTCCACGCTTCTGCAGCCCTCCGGGGAACAGACGTCGATCTATGAAGCGGCAATGGAATACATCTCGAGGGGCATTCCCACTGTAGTGTTCGGAGGCGAAGAATACGGCACCGGTTCGTCAAGGGACTGGGCTGCCAAAGGCACTCAGCTTCTGGGTGTCAGGGCAGTGATAGCTAAGAGCTTCGAACGCATCCACCGCTCAAATCTCGTCGGCATGGGTGTGCTGCCTCTTCAGTTCGATGGCGGCGATTCCGTCCAGTCTCTCAACATCAGGGGAGACGAGGAGTTCGATATCCTGGGATTGGACTCGTTAAGGCCGCAGCAATACGTCACCCTTGTAATTAGACGCAGGGATGGCGCCAGGCAGGAACTGAAGCTCCTCTGCCGCATAGACACGGCTATTGAATCAGACTATTTCAGGCACGGAGGAATTCTTCCATTCGTGCTCAGGGGGCTTATTAAAGGTGAATAAGGCATGTTGCGTATCAGAT
>JBEKJD010000268.1:0-4350 GCA_050011415.1 Dissulfurispiraceae bacterium
CAATGCACTCTTCGGAATGGGTATCCCGACAACGGTAAAGATAGTCGAAGACTATATAGCGGAAAAAGTGAGAGGTCTGAGGCAGTCGCCGCCGCAGCTTTCGCTGGAGGATTGGGTGGTCGTCAATTTCGGACGCACCATGTTCGACATTTACTTCAGGGAATACAGTGAGAAAGTGTGGGGCATAGACTGCAAGCGCATCAGTGCGGATTGGGTTGCGCAGCGAATCAGCGGGCTTTCTCTCGCCGGAGCAATCAGGAACGCTTTTTTTAAGTTCAGCGGAAGAGACATACCCTCGCTTGTGGACAGCTTTGTTTACCCTCAGCTTGGCATAGGCCGCATTGCCGAAAGGCTCAGGGAAGAAATAGAAAAGGACAATGCGGTATATACCGGCTTACCCATAGTTAAGGTCAAGCACTCCCGTTCCATCATCGACAGTATCGAAACCGGCGGCGGTCCCGGCGGTAATTCTGCATCCGGGAATGTGTTCATATCGAGCATCCCGCTCACAACGCTGGTGCGGCTGCTGGACCCTCCTGCTCCAACCCATGTCCTGAACGCAGCTTCAAAACTTATGTTCAGGGACCTTGTCATTGTTGCTGTTATGGTCGACAGGAAGCGGGCCACTGATCAAACCTGGATTTATATTCCGGAAAAGAAGATACCGTTCGGCAGAATCCACGAGCCGACGAACTGGAGCGGGAAGATGGCTCCTGAAGGAAAGACTATTCTCGTAGCTGAATACTTCAGTTTTGAGGGAGACCGTATCTGGAATGCATCGGACGGGCAGCTTGCCGATATTACATGTCAGGGACTTGAGCAAATCGGGTTTATCAGGAGAAGCGAGGTCTTGGGCAGCGCTGTTGTGCGTGTAAAGCACGCATACCCTCTTTTTGAAGTCGGCTATACAGAACAGTGTCAGGTTATTTGCGGTTATCTGAGCGCCTTCAGGAACCTTCACCTTGCCGGTAGGAGCGGCATGTTCAGATATTACAACATGGATATCGCGATAGAGTCGGGCCTGCGTGCTGCAGACTGGGTAATAAATAACGCGGCGGATGAGTACGCTCCTCAAGCTGCGTAGCTAAACTATGAAATGCGCACTGGTTATACCGGCGTGGGCGCCGGGGGACATCTTCTCTTCAAAAACCGCAGCCTCTCAAATCAATTACTGGCAGCCGCTGGGCACGCTCTATGTGGCTGCTGTTCTGATCAGGGCAGGCCATGAAGTCTGCTTTTTAAACGGCGCGTTCCTTACGCACGATGCAATATGTACGCAGCTTAAGGCATTCAATCCTGCATTTATAGGAATCTATTCCACGACTTTCGGCTGGGACAGGGCCAAAAAGGCTGCAAAAGATTTTAAGACAATGTTCGGCGGACAGGTTTTTATCTGTGCCGGGGGTCCCTTCCCTATTGCCATGCAGGAGAAGTGTCTGTCAGATGCAGGGACCTCGATGGATGGAATAGTCACAGGGGAAGGTGAATACTCCACTCTTGAAATCATAGAGCGGCTGGAAACAGGCAGCGGACTTGAAGGTGTCGAAGGCGTTGTTTACCGGGATGGCGGCCGAATTAGCAAGAATCCGCCAAGGCCGTTGATCTCCGACCTCGATGCCGTTCCTTTTCCGGCAAGACAACTGCTTGGCGATGCCGGGCGGTATATCCCTCCACCTGCAACCTATCGCAGAAAGCCTGTTGCAGTGGTTATGACTTCCAGGGGATGCAACAGAAACTGCATATATTGTTTTCAGATTGATAAAACCAGGAAGACCGGTATACGCTACCGCAGCGTTGACAACGTGCTGGAAGAAATCGAACTCTGTCTTGACCAGGGGTACCGGGAGATTAAATTCATCGATGATACTCTTGCTGCTGATTACGGGCGGGCCATGCAGCTTGCCGGCGCGATAAAGGCCAGAAGACTTGACTTTACGTGGTTTGCCTCAGCCTGTGTGAACCAGGTGGACAAGCCCTTGCTGAAGGCTTTTAAAGATGCAGGGTGCTGGGCTATACTGTTCGGCGCAGAGAGCGGAGTTCAGAAAAATCTCAACACTATCCGTAAGGGGACCACACTTGACCAGATACGCGCGGCTGTAAAAGCGGCCCAGGATGTGGGACTAAAGGTAAGTACGCCTTTCATCTTCGGCATTCCCGGAGAAACATACGATGAGGCCCTGCAGACCATCGAATTTGCAGTGGATCTTGACCCTGATATCGCAAACTTTCACGCTATCACACCATTTCCAGGCACCTACCTTTACGACAACGTGGAAAAGTTCGGACAGCTGTCCGATGAACTCTCCGACTTCACGTATCAGGGTGCGGCATTCGTCCCGTATACCATGACCAGAGAGCAGATTGTAAATTTGCGCAGGCTTGCATTCAGGAAATTCTACGGCAGGCCGTCATATATTCTCAGAAAACTGCTCGACTTGAGAACTCCTCACGATTTCGCGGTCGCGTTTAAAAGCATGAGGAGCCTGTTCGGGCTCATGTCAGGCAAAGAAAAGCTGGGAGCAAAGGGGGCTTGACTACTTTGTCCCGGCGTGGTACTTTTAAACATACGTTAATCTTCGTCAGGAGGCTGTTATGGGCAGAGAAGACAGAAACTTTGGCATGATCGTGATTTTTTCCTTTCTGGTTGGCGGGGCAGTTGGCGCAGGACTGGCTCTTCTTATGGCTCCACAGGCTGGAAAGAAGACAAGGAGGCAGATAAGAGATATTGCTGAAGATCTTTCAGAGCAGGCCTCCGAGTACGCGGGCAGGGTGAGAAAGAAAATATTGTAAGGGCCTGTCTGGTATCATGACGCAATCCGGAACTATGAAGCATTATTCAATCGTTCATCCTTTATATATGTCTTTTTTCTCAAGGTCCCTGTACCAGGATGTTGCCGGTAACTGGAAGGGGCTTTGTTTCACCTATCTCCTGATGGTGCTTACCTTAAATCTTATTCCGGATATGGTCAGACTTCATGCCCGTGTCACGGATTTCCTTATCGAGGAAGCGCCAAAAGTGGTGCGTCAAATCCCGACCATCACTATTTCCGAAGGGACTGCATCTATTCATGAGCCGGTCCCTTACACTATAAATGCTCCCTGGAGCAAATTGCCTTTTGCTGTTATCGATACCTCGGACCGTCCCGCTGCCCCGGCGGACTTAAAGGCGACTATTATGCTGACAAAGACAAAACTTACTGTAAAAGGAGACATGGCCGATATACACTCTGTCGACTTTTCACGGATACATCATTTCGTGATTGACCGGAACGTGATCAATCGCTGGCTTGAGATCTTTAAGGATTATTTTATACTTGCCGTCTATTTTATTGCTCTCATTGTCTCATTTTTGTACTATGTTGTTCAGATTTTGTTCTGTGCGTCTATAGGGATGGTTTTTGCAAAAATATTCGGTCTTGAACTGGAGACCCGCGTATTGATCCGCCTTTCTGTCATCGCGTTCACTCCGCCTATAGTGCTTCAGACAGCGCATTCCCTGCTCGATATAGAGTTCCCGTATGGCTCTGTGATATCTTTTTTGTTGGCAACTTGCTATCTTTACTTTGCTGTTGGAGCGTGTTCGGAGAAAAAAGTATCCAAGCTGGTGTAAAAAATAATTACGAATTAGGAATTAAGAATTACGAATTGGGAATTGTGGAAATAAAGGTCATGCACATTTATTCGTAATTCCTAATTCCTAATTCGTAATTATTTTTTTAAAAGGGAGGATAAAATGGCGCAGGTCGCAGTGCTCCTTGCAGATGGATTCGAGGAAGTGGAAGCGATGGCAATTGTGGATATTTTACGGAGGGCTGACATAACGGTGGTAATTGCCGGCTTGCATACAGGGCATATTGAAAGTGCGCGTCATGTGAAGGTAATCCCTGATACCACCATTGATGCAATACACGCAGATAATTTTGATATGCTCGTATTGCCCGGCGGTCAGCCGGGCGCCGACAACCTGAACGCGGACCAGCGTGTCAAGGGTCTTGTCAGGGAATTCCACGATAAGGGAAAGCTGACAGGCGCTATATGCGCGGCCCCATATGTGCTCGCAAACGCGGGGGTACTTGAAGGAAGACAGGTAACTGCCTATCCCACTTATGAAAACAGGCTCGGGAATGCCCGATACATGGATGAGAATGTTGTATCAGATGGGCACATACTTACAAGCAAAGGCCCCGGGACCGCTCTGCAATTCGGGATTGCTATTGTTGAGAAGCTTATAGGCCGGGAGAGGGCTGAGGCCATAAAGGAAGCCATGCTGCTACAGCTTTAAAGGATGGTGTGGATGAGATGGCTATAGTTGACAGTTTCTCTTATCTTGATGATTTGAAAAATGCATAT
>JBEKJD010000269.1:0-4339 GCA_050011415.1 Dissulfurispiraceae bacterium
CGATGCGACTATCCAACTTAACAAGGCAGTCAATGATTCGTAGAGTGCTCATCTCTTCCCCCTTAATCGTTTAATCGGTTTGCACTCGCCCTGGCAATAAGGCGAATAGCAAATCGGGCAAGACCACCGCTCCACAACCTCCATATCTGGAAACGAGGCCCGAAGCTCGGCCAGCATCTCCGGCGAAGGGTTGTTGACCGCCACAAAGGCTTCGTGATCGCCAGGTCTGCGAAATTCATAGATCATCATACTACTCCGTTGTTGCCCCGCCGCAGGGGAAGGGGTTAGGCTGATTGTTGCGCGTTTCTCTTTTCCACCATTTGATATAATTATAGCACATAATATCAAGATGTCAAGCAATTATTTTAAAGGGAGTGAAAATAAATCGCGCTTCCGCATCTGGCGCTCTTTTACATGATAGTAGGTATGGTCAGAAGCAGATAAAATAGCAAGATTCTCTTTCCGATTGTCGAGGGTATTGTGGTTAATGTGGTGGACAAGCATATCATCCGGCGCATCTACTATCCACCGATGCAAAAGAATTGATTCAGCGAGGAAGGGAGGCTTTGAAACGATATAAATGTTGTTGCCCTGGACGCAAGGGTACCAAACAAAGGGGGAAACAAGGGGCAAATCCTCTTCATCGAAAAGGACTAAGACCTCTTTGCGGGCTTTCCGGTCATATTCAATCCACATCTTAACCATTTTTCTTTACCGGGCCGACGAAGCGGATAATTGCCTCGATAATCAGTTGATTCATGGGTTTGCCAGCTTCAGCGGCCTTGACCTTTAATGCCTGGCGAAGTTCAATAGGCATGTTGCGGATGATAAATGAGTTCATAGTGTTCCCTCCATAGGCTGGCATACTGGGTATCATTATATCACTGATAATGATAATGTCAAGTAGGAAAATGCTATGCAAACTTTGCATACCACTATGAATTTTCTTGCATACCTACCCCGTGGATTAAACACCAATCACCATTCACACCCAAACAGAAACCATTTCCATTTAGAACCCGCTCCAAACAACAACCTTGCATTATTTACTTGACACGCAAAAAGTGCAGAGTTACAATTCGCATCGCGCACGTTAAATCAACCGTCAGGTTGCCTTCCCACATTCAGGGAAGCAATGAGGGATCAGGAAGCACAGAAATGTAGCTTCTAAGCGGTGTCAGCATCCCAGGGGAGAAACCGCCTTTGATAAAAGCTGAATCCCTCAAATTCTCTTGACAATTCGCCAAAGCACAAGCTAAACAGCCCCATCCCTCCATAGCTTGCAAATACCCCATAGCCTGATGAGCACCAGCCTCTCACACAACTACCCGACACACATAACCGCGCAAACAGCGCCGCCAATTCAGCCACAGCAACAGACAACAACGCAAACCGTAGCAATATCACAGGGATAGAGTGCAAAAAGGGAAGAGAATGTACCGGGTATGTGCCGGGCAAGGTGTATGGATCAGGGCCAAACAGGTGTATGAGTTGCGACGTATTCTGTCACAAGTAGCTACAGTGGCTACATCTAGTAATTACAGGCCATTAAAGCTATACGATGCCTATACAAGGGATCACATAGAGCGGGTAAGCCATTGGAATGACGGCAATTAAGTAAGCGAAGGAGAGAGAGATACCCCCAAAACTACCCCCACCCCTGGGTGCTTAGGGTCCCCTTCTCCCAGGCCACCCCCCACCCCCCTGGGAGAGCAGCGGGTCCCACGGACGCGCGGTCTACTTGCCTCTGGCATGTGTTTTTGTGATTTCGCACAAAAAATATTATAAATTTTGGGAAGTGTCTTGACAATTAGGGTGGTTGGGTGTATGTGAGTTAATCAGGAGGTCAGCTATGGGTTTAAGCGCGATGCAGTTTCGGTATTGCCGGGAGATAGTGGCGGGAACCGCGCCTAAAGTGGCGGTAAAGCGTGCTGGCTATTCGATTAGCAATTATGCGAAGCTCTACACGACCATGTACCGTCTTTCTCATAATCCTGAGATACAGTCGATGATTGCCGAGATGAAGGCGGAGCGCAAGGAGCGTTTGAACGTAGCTCCTGAGAATGTGGAGAGTGAAGTAGCGAAGCTAGCGTTTGTGAACATTCAGGATTTGTATGACGGGAAGGGTAAGTTAATACCGGTTCATTTGTTGGACCCTGTGGTGGCGGCGGCTGTGAGCAGTGTTGAATATGAGCGGAAGGTAGTTAGGAAGAAGAAGGCCGGGGAAGAGGAAGTTGAAGAGCCTGAAGAGACGATGATGGTTTTGTCGAAGGTCCGACTTCATGACAAAAAGCAGTGTTTGGAGTTGTTGGCGCGCCGGCTGGGGATGCTGAAGGATACGCTTGACATAAACGATGTTGGGGCTGAGCTGGCGAAGAAGTTGACTGCAGCTCGGGAGCGTATCAAGGCAGTGCCTATCCCGATTAAGGCGGCGAAAGAGGAAGAGTTTTGAGCAAGCCCGTTTCAAAGAAGAACGAAGTCGAGGCCGAGCTCCATTCGGTGATGGCATCATTTTCTAAGGACCCTTATTCGTGGGTCCTTTTTTCTTTTCCGTGGGGAGAGGGGGATCTTGCGGGTGAGACTGGGCCTGACGAGTGGCAGACGGAGTTGCTTTGCCTGATTCGGGACGGGCTGATGACTCCTGACGAAGCTGTTATGGCTGTTCTTCAGATGGCTGTTTCCTCCGGACATGATGTTGGAAAAACCTGCTTTCTTTGCTGGATACTACTCTGGGGGCTTTCGACTTTTGCCGATACGCGGGTAATTGTCACGGCCAATACCGAGACGCAGTTGAAGACGAAGACCTGGCCGGAACTGAAGAAATGGCATCGGCTGTGCATCTGCTCGCACTGGTTCCAATATAACGCTACATCGATTCATTCTGTTGACCCGGCGCACAAGGAGACATGGCGGGCCGACATGATCCCCTGGTCTGAGAACAACACAGAGGCTTTCGCCGGGCTGCACAACAAGAAGAAGCGCATCATCCTGATATTTGACGAAGCGTCTGCCATATTCGACAAGATATGGGAAGTGTCTGAAGGGGCGCTGCTCGACTCCGACACGGAGATATTGTGGCTGGCTTTCGGCAATCCCACACGGAATACAGGCCGGTTCAAGGACTGCTTCGACCGGTTCAAGCATCGGTGGGTGACGCGGCAGATAGACAGCCGGACGTCCAAGATCAGCAACAAGGCGAAGATCAGGGAGTGGATAGACGATTACGGTATCGATTCGGACTTCGTGAAGGTCCGTGTCCGTGGCATGTTCCCCTCCATGTCGGCCAAGCAGTTCTTCAGCGTTGAGGATTGCGATGCAGCTTTGCGGCGGGAACTTCGGAAAGAACAGTTTGAATTTGCGCCTGTCGTCCTTACCCTTGACAACGCATGGGAAGGTGACGACATGCTGGAGATCGGAAAGCGGCAGGGGCTGGCCTTCAAGATTCTCCGCACCATTCCTAAGAACGACAACGATATCCAGATTGCGAACATCCTTTCCCAAATGGCAGATGATGAAAAGGCGGACGCGGTTTTCATCGATGCAGCTTTCGGGACTGGCATAGTTTCCGCCGGTCGGACGTGGGGCAAGGACTGGCAGCTCGTATGGTCTGCAGGCAAGCCGAGCCGCCCGGGCTTTGCCAACAAGCGGGCCGAGTTGGCCGATGAGGTCAAGACCTGGCTCAAGTCCGGCGGTTCCATCTACGGGCAGCGGGAGTTGTACGATGACCTCCTGGCCCCCGAGACCGTTCCCCGTTCCGACGGTAAGGTGCAACTTGAGGATAAGAAGCTGATAAAGAAAAGGCTCGGGCGGTCGCCGGGCAAGTTCGATGCCCTTGCCATTTCGTTTGCTTATCCGGTAAGCAAGAAGTATGCTGGCGGGTCGCTGGGGAAACCAAGGGCTGTTAGCTCGGACTATAATCCCTATGATGAGGAACATTATTAGCTTGACAAACTATATCTCAGTGTGATATGGGGCATGTATGGTAATTAACCATCGATATATTTGCTATTGCTTTGGTGGCGGTTCAAGCCCTCAAATGCCAGCCCCGGCTCCGCAGCAGATTTCCGGCACGGTGGTCCAGGCAGAGGATGCTCAGCGGCAACGGCAGCGGGCGGCAGCGGCGAATACTTTGCTTACCGGCGCTCAAGGGGTCATTCTTCCCCAGCTCGGGGCTAAATCTCTTCTCGGGAGTTGATAATGGAACCTTTCTGCGATAATCCGAAATGCCAGTTTCAAGGAGTACAGGTAAATGAAACCTGTGCTTTCGTCCACCGGAAGCTCGCCAATCCCTATGGTGAGGACCCGATAGTAGAGCAGCATCTGCGTTATACCTATGTGA
>JBEKJD010000270.1:0-4334 GCA_050011415.1 Dissulfurispiraceae bacterium
TATATCGCGCCCGAGAGATTTGCCATGAGTCATTTTCTCGAGAGGCTGAAGACCTCCACAGTATCTTTCTTTGCCATTGACGAGGCCCATTGCATATCCGAGTGGGGCCACGATTTCCGTCCCGACTATCTTAGTCTCTCGCTTATACCGGAGATGTTCCCTGATGCGCCGGTTGCCGCCTTTACTGCTACTGCAACCCAAAAGGTCCAGGAAGACATAATCAACAAGATTGGGCTCAGGAGACCGCATATCGTGCGCGCCTCTTTTGACCGCCCGAACCTCTTCTATGAGGTCAAGGCAAAATCAAAGGTGGGAATGCAGATACTTGAGTTTCTCAGGGAACATGCCGGTGAGTCCGGGATTATCTACAGGACAACCCGTGATTCAGTAACTGAAATGGCGGATTTGCTGAGATCAAAGGGCATCGCGGCCTTGCCCTACCATGCAGGTCTCTCAGCTGAAGAGCGGGCGAAGAACCAGGAGGCGTTCAACAGGGATGAGGCACAGGTGATAGTGGCAACTATTGCCTTCGGTATGGGCATAGATAAATCGAATGTGCGTTTTGTCATCCACGCCGACCTTCCCAAACATATAGAGGGCTATTACCAGGAGACAGGACGGGCTGGACGGGACGGAGGCGCTGCCCGCTGCCTTCTTTTTTTCGGAAGGGGTGATATTCCCAGGATCCGCTATTTCATCAACAGCATAACGGATGATGGAGAACGCTTCATTGCGATCGAAAAGCTGAATAAGATGGTGGGATATGCGTCACATAATGTATGCAGGAGAAAACAGCTCCTGGGTTTTTTCGGAGAGGACTATCCTAATGACAATTGCGCCGGCTGCGATATCTGTTCCGGTTCTGTTGAGGAGATAGATGTCACGGTGGATGCTCAGATTGTAATGTCGGCCATGTCAAGGACAGGGCAGAGGTTCGGCACGGGCCATATTACTGATATAGTGACCGGCGCGGATACCAAGCGAATACGGGAACTCGGGCATAACGATATCAAGACTTACGGCGCGGGTAAAGGCAGGGACAAGACATACTGGCGGTCTGTTGTTGATGAACTCATTGCCCAGAAGGCTGTTATGCAGGAAGGCGATCCCTACCCTGTGCTAAAGATTACGAAAAAGGGGTCCGATATCCTGTTCGGAAGAGAAAAGGTCACGGCTTTAAGAAAGGAAGAGGTGAAGGCAAAGCCCCCGAAGGAAAAGAGAGGTGATACCGGGGAATATGATGAGGCGCTCTTCGCAAGGCTTCGCATTGTCAGGAAAAGGCTGGCAGACAGGCAGCAGGTCCCGCCCTATATCATATTTTCTGACAAGACACTGCAGGAGATGTGCAGGAATTTACCTCTGACAGCATCCGCCATGAGAAAAATCGGCGGTGTAGGCGATATGAAGCTCCAGCGTTACGGTGAGGATTTTATCGATGAGATAATGCGACATATTGGTGAAAATCCCAAGTGATAAGTTCTATTTGTGTCCTTGTTTTGTTTTCCAGAAAGCCATGTCGTCTATCATTAACTTCAGCAGTTCGAGGGGTGTTTTTTTCGACGCTTCTTTACATCTGCAGCTGTCTTCAGCTACCTGTCCTGACGGCTCTTCTTTTTCCTGGGGCTGTTTGCCGGAAAAACCAGATGGATTTTGAGATTGTTTCATATCGTATTTTACCTGACTGTAACGGAAATATGAAAGCAATAGCATCTTTGTCCATGCCCGGTTTATAATAAATGCATACTTTTTTAACAGGGGATGAGATTGGGAAGCAGGCAACGAATAAAAGTCAGGCAGCCTCAGCTGAAAAAGCCTGATGTAGAGAAAACCGCTGCTGAAATTATAAGAGATCTGAAGGAGGGCGGGCCTTCAGCCTTAAATTACAGGGAACGGTCCCTGAAAATCCACGGCCTGATCTGCGCCAAATGCGGCAGGGAGTTCGAGCTCAAAAACCGGCATCTTCTCACAGTGCATCATAAAGACGGCAACCCCCGCAACAACCCTCCTGACGGCTCCAACTGGGAGAATCTCTGTATTTACTGTCATGACGACGAGCACAGCAGGGGACTTCTTGGAGATTATCTTAGAAAATAATTCGCAACGGCTGCTTTTTTTATGTTATTATTAACACAATATTTTCTGCGGAGGTAACAAATTTGAATAAAATCCTGTTCTACCTACTGGCAGTGTTTATGTTTTTCCCTTTGTCATATGCTCACGGTTTCAGCAATATGGGCGAGGACTGCTCCAAATGCCATTCTCTGACAAAAGATGAAGCAAATCAGATCGTGAAGAATTTAGACTCCAGGTTGAGCGTTATCGATATTAAACCAGGCCCCATGAAAGCTTTATGGGAGCTTACGATTGCTACTGGCGCACAGAAGACGTTATTTTATCTTGATTTCTCAAAACGGTACCTGGTAATTGGTGAAATGCTTGATACAAAGGGAAAGAAGAATCTTACCAGTGACAGGATGGCCGAGATCAATAAGGTTGATGTTTCATCTATTCCATTGGCTGATGCCATTGTCATGGGCGATAAAAGCGCTCCTTACAAAGTCATTGTTTTTTCCGATCCGGAGTGCCCATACTGTGCAAAACTTCATCAGGAGATAAAGAAGGTCACCAAGAAAAGAAAAGATATCGTTTTTCTCGTAAAAATGTTTCCGCTTCCCATACACAAGGGTTCCTATGAAAAGGCAAAAGCGATTGTCTGCGAAAAGTCGTTGGCGCTTCTTGATGATGCTTTTGAAAAGAAAGATCTCCCGGCGGCAAAATGCGACACAGCTGTTGTTGATGAGAATATAAAATTGGCAGCCAAACTTGGTATTAATGGCACGCCCGCGATTATCTTTCCTGACGGCAGGGTCATTCCGGGTGCGATGGAAGCAGATGCTTTGATACAAGCGCTGGAGAAGAAATAGCAGCGGTGTAGGTGTATACTGAAGCAGGTCAAGGACGGAAGATAGAAGGGCTGACAGGTGACTATCGGCCCTTCCTTGCTAACTGGCGTTTCGGGGCATCAGGTTTTTTCTCGTACTTCAGGCACTCCAAAGCAGATGCATTATATACCTCGGCGGCCGGCATGTTTTTGCTTTTAAACCCCAATGCGTTGCATCCATATGGGAAATTCTTGTCCCAGGTGATGAAAAAATGCTTGCATGTAAAACAATTAATACTGTCCATGTTTCAAGAAAGTAACTAAAACCCGCACACTTATTTACTATTACTGCTTCTTGATATATTATACTTTTTCAGGAGCCCGTGGAAATTGCTCCTCTGCATACCCACTTCGCCTGCGGCCTTTGTTATATTCCAGTTGTTGCGCTCCAATGCTGCGACAAGGAAATTTTTTTCAATGTCCTCAACAGATTTATGCCGTAAATCTTTTCTTATTTTCTTCAACTCCTCAAGTGTTTTCGGCGTTTCAAAACTCTCCTCAAGAGGGGTCATGATGTGTTCCGGTCTTAATGCATTGCCTTCGCACACGATCACCGCTCTGTGAATCACGTTTTCAAGTTCTCTGATGTTGCCGGGCCAGTCATGCATGATAAGCTGCCGCATTGCCTCGGCGGCAATATGGGGGACATTCCTGCCGAGTTCCTTGCTGTATTTATGCAGGAAGTGATACGCAAGGGCCGGGATATCTTCCTTCCGGTTCCTGAGGGGAGGGACAAAAATAGGAAATACATTGAGCCTGTAAAAAAAATCCTCCCTGAAAGATCCCTCCCTGACCATCTCCGTTAAATCACGGTTTGTTGCGGCAATGAATCGCATATCGACCTTGACCACCTTCCTGCTGCCGATGGCCCTCAACTCTTTTTCCTGCAATGCCCTCAAAAGTTTGGCCTGCATGGAGAGGGGAAGGTTGCTTACCTCGTCAAGGAACAGGGTCCCGCCGGTTGCGGCCTGGATGAGCCCGCTTTCGGCAGTTACCGCGCCGGTAAAGGAACCTCTGGTATGGCCGAAAAGCTCGGATTCCATGAGGTTCTCGGGAATAGTCCCGCAATCCACTACAACAAAGGGCTGTTCTTTTCTGGCGCTGTTGTAATGGATTGCGCGCGCAACGAGTTCTTTGCCGGTCCCGCTTTCTCCAGTTATAAGTACCGTGCTTCCGGCAGGAGCCACAGTCGAGATTAATTTGAAAACTTTCTGCATTTCCCTGGAAGTGCCGATAATGTTATCAAGACTGTACAGTGCATTAATCTCCTGCCTGAGCCGTATGTTCTCAAGCAGAAGGCGTTTTTTCTCAAGACAGCGTGAAACCGTATTTAACAGAATTTCCGGTGTGAAAGGTTTCTCGATATAGTCATAAGCCCCATGCTGAAGCGCCT
>JBEKJD010000271.1:0-4284 GCA_050011415.1 Dissulfurispiraceae bacterium
AAGCTGAAGGTAGAAAAGAGTCTGCTAAACCAACTTTTGCTCAACGATACTACGGTTTTGAGATATTGAGGTATACTGATAAATATCCTATAGCAAAAGATAAAAATAAAAAAACCATTGAAGGGACTCCAGCATTCAAAGCAGTTTTTGGTATTGCTGAAGACAATGAAGGCATTATGTGGGTTGAACCGTTAGTCTTTCAGGTAAATGCTTCCAAAGCAAAAATTTCCGCTGACGATGAAAAACATAGCATTACTACCAAAATTGAACTTTCGCTTGATTCAGTTTGGAAAGCAGATAATACGTTTCATAAAGAAAAGGTTGCGACACTCAACCCTATTGTGATCAAAGGGTATGATATAGCAACACACAACACTTTAACGAGGTCATGCGGTAACGATGATGCACAGGCCTGTAAGTGCAACAATCCACTCGTAAATTCTTATCCGATTGCTTTAAATCCATTTGTAATGCCCAAATCTGCAGGATGCGAAAATAGCAAACAATGTGAGAAGTTCTGGCTCAATGTCTTGGTCACAGAAAGTGATGATTCAGAGGCAGAAAAACAACTTAATAACGTAGCCGATTTTATAAGTGGCGGTAAGGATAAGGTGGTAAGCGATCTGCAAAATCTTATAGTGCCTACGAAAAATTAATAAAGGGCACGAGACAGTCAGACTTGGATAATGCATAACATCTAAACATGTTATAACAAAATTAATATCATATAGACCCTTTAGCCTCTACGGTTATACCTACCAGATTAGCTGTGGAGGCTTTATTTATTAAAGGAGGTGTGCAACAAGAATAAATTCGATGGACCTTCGATTGTCTGATATACTTGGTCAAGAAATGTTTCAAATATGTGATCGCCTGCCGGAGTTTATGCAAGCATCAGAGGAAATGCGAAGCGCTCTATGATTATTTTAATCCGGGGTTGGGGGGGGAAAGAAGAAGTACTATACCCTTAAGGCATTGGCAGGCCAAGTCTCCGCTTCTTCCTGAAACCCACGCCCTAAAAGCACGGCCTGTCTGAATGTTGTCCTCTGAGCTACATGAGTTTTACAGAGCGGTATCCCAAATTCAGGCACTACCCAAATTTTCCTCTTTAATAAAATAGTCGAATTTTAGTATTATTCCTTATGGCGTTCTATCTCGCCGTTTACTCTTTATACATGAACAGACAGGATGCATTATACGGAAAAGGCAATCAGCCTGGTAGAAAATAGAAAGTTTCAAATACAGGGAGGGATAGTGAGATGAGCAGAAGAATGGTGACTGTTGACGGCTGCACGGCTTGCGCACATGTGGTGCATGCCACAAATGAGATTATAACGATTTATCCGATTACCCCTTCTTCGCCTATTGCTGAAATATGCGATGCAAAATCCGCTGCAGGCATGGTGAATATATGGGGCTCTGTTCCTCTCGTGAGTCAGATGCAGTCTGAGGCTGGTGTTGCCGGTTCAGTCCATGGTTCCCTTACTACCGGGGCCTTGACAACAACGATCTCCGCATCTCAGGGCCTCCTTTTGATAGTGCCTAATATGTACAAGATAGCTGGAGAGCTTACTCCGGCGGTATTCCATGTGACTGCCCGCTCCCTGTCCGCGCAGGCGCTCAGTATCTTTGGGGACCATTCCGATGTTATGGCTGTCCGTGCCACTGGTTTTGCCCTGCTTTGCTCCCAGGATGTGCAGGAAGCGATGGACTTTGCGCTCATTGCTCAGGCCGCAACCCTTGAATCGAGGATCCCCTTCGTTCACTTCTTTGACGGTTTCAGAACGTCTCATGAGGTACAGAAGATCGAAGAGCTGACCTTTGACGACATGAGAGCGATGATAGACAATGACCTTGTGATAGCCCACCGCATGAGGGGTCTCACGCCTGACCGGCCTATGTTGCGAGGCACTGCCCAGAACCCGGATGTCTATTTCCAGGGAAGGGAAACGGTGAACAAATTCTATAATGAAACGCCTTCGATCGTTCAGAAGGCCATGAACAAGTTTGCCGGCGTGGTGGGCAGACAATATAACCTCTTTGATTACTACGGCCACCCTGAAGCCGAGCGCGTGATCGTGATTATGGGTTCGGGAGGGGAAACCGTGCTCAGCACGATCAATGCGCTGAATGCAAAAGGAGAAAAAATGGGACTGGTCCAGGTCAGGCTCTTCAGGCCGTTTGATACCAATGCCTTTGCCCAGGCAATTCCTGGCAGCGTGAAAGCTATCGCTGTCCTGGACCGTACAAAAGAGCCTGGCGCCATTGGCGAGCCCCTCTATCTCGATGTGAGAACTGCAATAGGCGAGGCCATGGAAAACAAGACCTCGCGGTTCAAGACTTACCCCAGGATCATCGGGGGCCGCTACGGCCTTGGTTCTAAGGAGTTCACGCCGGCGATGGTAAAAGCAGTCTTTGATAATCTTTCACAGCCTGTAGCGAAGAACCATTTTACTGTGGGCATTAATGATGACGTGGCTGGGACCAGCCTCGCCTATGACGAGTCTTTTACCGTTGAGGGGAAGGGCTCTTACAGGGCCATGTTTTACGGGCTGGGCGCCGACGGCACGGTCGGGGCCAACAAGAATACAATAAAGATCATCGGTTCTGTAACAGATAACTTTGCCCAGGGTTATTTTGTCTATGACTCCAAGAAGTCGGGATCTATCACCACATCTCACCTTCGTTTCGGTAAAGACAAGATACTCAACCCCTATCTCTTGTCAACAGCCGACTTCATAGCATGCCACAACCCGACTTTCCTCGAAAAATACGACATGCTGTCACACGCGGAGAATGGGGCCACATTCCTTCTGACCACATCTCACCCCAGGGACCAGGTATGGGACACCCTGCCCGTTGAAGTGCAGGAGCAGCTCATTGCAAAGCGCATGAAGTTCTTCATTATCGACGCCATATCGCTCGCTGAGGAGATTGGTCTCGGGGGAAGGATCAATATGATAATGCAGACAGCGTTCTTCGTTATCTCGGGAATAATTCCGAAAGAGGATGCTGTCGTGGCCATCAAAGCCGAAATCAAAAAAACTTACGGGAAGAAGGGTGCGGCGATTATCGACATGAACTATGCAGCCGTTGACAAGGCCCTTCAAAACATCGTTGAAGTGCCTGTCCCTGGAAAAGCCACGAGCACGATACGGCTGAAGCCGCCGGTGCCCGAAACAGCGCCTGAGTTCGTCAGGAACGTAACAGCAAAGATAATCGCAGGCAAGGGCGATTACCTGCCTGTTTCCGCCATGCCGGCTGACGGCACATGGCCGACCGGGACAACGCAGTATGAAAAGCGGAACATCGGCGTTCATATCCCTGTCTGGGAGCCTGATATCTGCATTCAGTGCGGCCAGTGCTCCTTTGTCTGCCCGCACGCATCGATAAGGATCAAGGCGTACGACGCTGCCCTTCTGAAATCCGCGCCTTCAGGGTTCAAATCCGTCAATGCCAAGGGAAAGGAATTTGAGGGTCTGAAGTTCACCGTCCAGGTGGCGCCTGAGGACTGCACCGGATGCGGTTCCTGTGTGTTTGTCTGTCCGGGCTTCAAAAAAGATGCTGAGGGTAAAAAGGTGCCGGGTTTCAAGGCCATCAACATGAATCCCCAGGAGCCGTTAAGGGCCCAGGAGGCGGAATGTTACTCATTCTTCCTCAACCTGCCTGAAACCGAGCCTTCCAGGTTCAACTTGGCAACAGTCAAGGGCAGCCAACTCGTAAAACCTCTCTTTGAATACAGCGGCGCTTGCGCAGGGTGCGGAGAAACTCCATACCTGAAACTGCTCACTCAACTTTTCGGCGATCACCTGCTTATAGGCAATGCGACCGGATGTTCATCAATTTACAGCGGCAACCTGCCGACCACCCCGTATACAAAACGGGCCGACGGCAGAGGACCGGCCTGGTCCAATTCCCTGTTCGAGGACAATGCCGAATTCGGCCTTGGTATGAGGCTGACTGTTGACAAGTTCAATAAGCAGGCCCTGGAAATTATCGAAAAGCTGGCTCAGAATCCGGAATATGCCGGCTCACGTGAACTCTTCGATTCAATAAAAAATGCGGACCAGTCAAATCAGGAAAAGATCGAAGAGCAGAGGGCCCGCATCGGGGAGCTGAAAAAGAGACTCTCGAAAGATAATTCCCCCGAGGCAAAAAGCCTGCTGTCCCTGGCTGACTACCTTGTCAGGAAATCTGTCTGGGCGATAGGCGGTGACGGGTGGGCCTATGATATAGGTTATGGCGGGCTCGACCAGGTCTTGGCCTCCGGGGAAAACATGAACA
>JBEKJD010000272.1:0-4279 GCA_050011415.1 Dissulfurispiraceae bacterium
GGGACGAGGATTGATTCATACATTCCTTTGCACACGGTGCAGGGCTTTTTTACCACCAGCACATCACAGGGAGCATTAACAATAAGACCTGACGTCACGCTCCCCATAAGTAGCTTTTTTAAGCCTTTTCTGCCATGTGTGCCTATGGCTATAAGGTCCGCGTTCTTTGCCTGCGCTATCTCCGCTATGGTATCAGGAGGTTCTCCTTCGCATATGATAGACTCAAGGTTGAGGCCCATAGCTGACGATGCCTCTTCTTTCGCCTGATAGCATATCTTCTTGCCGAAATTCATTCTCTTTTCGAGTTGTTCGGGCTTGGCGCCGAACTCTTCTTCATCAAAAAATACCGCATGTACCAGCACGGCGCTTCCGCCGTGCCGTTTTATCCAGTTCGAGGCTTCCATGAGAGCTGCCTTGCTGTAGTCCGAGCCGTCAAAAGCTACGACTATATTTTCATACATTAGTGAGCGCCTCCCCCTTTGCGGAATATCAGTCCCACTCCAAAACCGGCGACAAGGGCGGCAACTATCGAAATAGCTCCATATAAGGCTGCGCTGTTTTTTGCCATGTCGGCAAACGACTTTACAAGACCCACTTGCTCCACGTTGACTTTTGATTCTGCTGTTTCAACGACTTTCTTGTCTTTTACAGCATATACAGTGACAATATATTCGCCCGGGGGCGCCTGGTAGGGCCATTGGCTTAAGACATAATAATTTTGGTCCCCACCCTTTGTATTGATCGATATATCGCTATCTGTTACTGCGTAAAGATTGGAACCCTCCTTGAACTTTACAAACTCATTAAACCATTTTGTTTTGTCAGCCTCGTTGGAGATCGGTTCTATTTCAGTCCTTTTAGCCATCGAATCGTATCCGACCGCATATTTGTCCCTTTCTTCCCGGCTAAGTATCTCATCTATCTTCCCGGTAGAATGGAGTGAATACAGAATCGGGACATGATCGAATTTCAACGTGCCTACATTCATCCATAACACCCCCCCTACTTTTCCCTTTTGCCTGAGGGCCTGGTGCCCGTCAGTAGAAGCTATTTTTATAATCAGATCAGTACCGGGCTCCGATACGCCCCTAATGCTCACAGTGCTGCCGTGATAGAAGAAATCAATCTTTATGTGATCATGATTTGCAGTTATCGTCAGTTTCGCAAATGCCGTACCACTGAAAATCAAGAAAATAACTGTAAATACAGCTGTCAAAAGCACCCTGATGTCCGTGAACCGTAATGCGTAATGCGTAAAAGGCAGTTTTCCGTATTCTTTCATTTTAGTGGCCTCCTGATAGCCCCAAAAGCAATGAGGGGCTTAATGTAAGCTCCAGAACAATTTTTGCCGTCACTGCGAGAACTATTACTGCCAAAATCACCTTCAGTTGATCGCCCTTGAGCTTTCTGCCGAATACCGTCCCTATTTGAGCGCCGACAGTAGAACCAAGCAATAAAAGCACGGCAAGAAAAAAGTCAACGGTGTGATTTGTATATGCCTGCAAAAAAGTAACTTCAATGCAATTAAAAAGTATCTGGAACAAACTCGTTCCAACAACTACATGCATGGGCATTCTCAGGATGTACACCATCACCGGCACCATCAGGAATCCTCCGCCTACGCCCATGACTGCGGCGAGTATGCCCACAAAACCGCCGAAAATAATTGGAATCAGGGCAGAGTGCGTCACTCCAGACTTTTCAAAATGCGTCTGAAGAGGCAGCGAGCTGAGAAACCTGCCTACAGCTGATTGTTTCTCCTCTTTGACCTCCTGCACTTTGTTCTTTCTCATACTTGATATGCTTTCAAAAAACATATATGTTCCGACTGTTCCGAGCATAAGCACGTAGGTCATCTTGATAACAAAATCAGCATTGCCCATCGCCTTCAGGATCTTTATCCCCTGAACACCTAAAAGACCCCCTATAAATCCCCCTACCAGGAGATAAAGCCCCATTTTGAAATCTACATTGCCTACCTTCCAGTGAGCATAAGTGCCGGACGTAGATGCAGCCACTATCTGATTGGAATCCGTCGCCGCTGCAACTGTTGACGGTATGCCGAACATTATGAGAAGCGGCGTCATGAGAAAGCCGCCGCCGACTCCAAAAAGCCCTGACAGCAGCCCCACAGCAAGTCCAAGTCCCACAGGAACCAAAACATTAATACTCGTTAAAGCAACCGGCAAATAAAAATACATAGATATACCCTCCCGTTTTATTTTTTTTCACGCTGCGTGATCGGTTTTGGCCATAGTTACAATAGGCCGCGATGCTGTTTTTACGAGCCTCTTTAAATCCTTAACTGTGATATGATTATCTTTTGTGATACTGGGGCTCAAAAGGACCATATCGATATTAGTGTTTTGACTGAGGAGATTTTTTATCGCGGAAACCGCATCCGTAGCAGACGTGCTGATATCAACAGAAATTCCTGATTTCCGACATTTTTCAACAAGCTGTGTCAGCCGCTCCTCATAGCTCTCGTTTTTCCTTTCATAATCCTCTTTAATCATCTCCCTTGCCGTCTTATGCTCATTGGCCTCCGCAAAAGCGACAACGGTCATCATATCACCGAATTTCTCCATCACTTTTCTCTTATAAATCATAAGCAGGGAAATACCGTTGTGCATCACTTTTGCAAGGTCAACAGCATACGAAAGTCCCTCTTCATATTTCTCGTCATGGAAAGTAACAAACAAAAGTTGTTTCATCTTCATAACTTATCTTCCTCCATTGACTTGCATTTAATAGTATTAATGCACAAGCGATGCCAGAACATAACCCACTGTATTTCAATTGTTTTTTAAACAGGCAGTAGCATAAACTGTTTCATATTTGAACAGCCGTGAACGATTCTACTATTCTACTGTATAGTGTGTTGTCTCAGATGCAAGTTTGCATGTCTCGTCATTCCCGCGAAGGCGGAAATCCAGAAAAATGAAGGAACTGGATTCCGGGTCAAACCCGGAATGACGACAAAAAATGTAAAGAACTGTTAGGGACAGGACACTAGGTCAACGCAAGAAGGGTGCTATACGATGTAAATTTGCATGTCTCGTCATTCCCGCGAAGGCGGGAATCCAGAAAAATCAAGGAACTGGATTTCGGGTCAAGCCCGGAATGACGACAAAAAATGTAAAGAACTGTTAGGGACAGGACACTAGGTCAACGCAAGAAGGGTGTTATACAAGGAAGGAAGATGCGGCGGAACTCAAGGTTTGTTTACCGGTAACTCAGTATATTGTTTATTATCTGCATCTGGGAATCTGCATTTGTCCAGATCATCTGAATTGACGCTTCGGGAACGCTCTTCCATGACTGCTGTGTAAGCGTATACATATGTGACTCGGTAGGTATTCTGTACTTGACGATAATAGGTTCGATATCCTGTCCCACATAAATCAACCCCTTGGGAACAAAACCATACCGTACGAATTCAATTTTATACTTCCACAGGATATACCCGTCCTGATAAATAGAACAAAGATCCGAAAAGTCTTTCATTAACTCATTTTCCTGATCAGTCAGCGAGCTGCCTTTCAGGGTCGTTATTTCAGCAGACAGCTTTTGCAAAGCTGCGCCGAAGGCCTTATAGTCGCCTCCTGATGAAAGCACACTTCTGACTGCCTGAGCAGCTTGACCCACCCCATTGAATTTCCTTTTGTCCAATTCAGGAGAGGAGTTCGAGCAAGCCGCACACATAATAGAGAGGGCCAGGAGAAAAATGCCGGGCGCATGCCATTTCATTCGGCGAGCTATGTGCTTGTCAATCCTGAGCATCGAGTATCTGCTCGTCTTTCAGTATGCGCCACAGGCTGGTCCGTGATATGCCAAGGAGATCCGCGGCCTTTGATTTGTTCCCTCCGGACATCTCAACAATCTTTTCTGCATATTCCTTGTTAAGTTCATCAATTGTTTTAATTTTACCCGGCTCCATTGTCTCTATCTGGAACATACTGAGGCTCTGAGGCAGGCTTTCGGGAGTGATCATCAGACTCTTTTCCAGAATAATCGCCCGTTCAATGATATTTTCAAGTTCTCGCACATTGCCGGGGAAGCTGTAGTGCATGAGGACAGCCATCGCCTCTTTTGAGACCCCCTTTATCTTTTTATTCGACTTCGGCAGGTGTTTCTGAAGAAAATATTCGCATAACGGAGTTATGTCCTCGCGACGGTCCCTTAGAGGATGAATAAATATCTCCATAATATTCAGCCTGTAATAGAGGTCTTCTCTAAACCTACCCTCGGCAATAAGTCTCCCGACCTGCTGATTTGT
>JBEKJD010000273.1:0-4248 GCA_050011415.1 Dissulfurispiraceae bacterium
AATTTTTTGACCGGGATATTTATCTTGCTTTGGGTTTTCAATTGTTTCAAGAATTTCCTCACGTTCCATCAAGATTACGATTTGCTCAAAACAAACGCCTCTATTTTTTTTCAGCAGTTCATTTTTCTCGCGGTCCCATCGAAAAACCTTCATATTATAAATTTAAGACATTGTGTGCCTTTTGTCAATAGTATTAAGGTTGTAGGCGCCGGTCTTTAATCTTGCCGGCAGCGTTGTTTTCGAACCTTATGCTGTTAGAATGTTTTCTATTGAAGACTCCCTGCGACAAGAACGCAGGGAGTTCGCTAACCTACGTGCTCGACCACCGCCCGGAACACCTCGCTATCAATCGACAAACCACGCCTTCCCGCCCACCTTTTCCGTTACCTTGATCCCCAGCAGGTCGAGGTTTTTTTTCATAAGAGGGGACATCGTTCCAGCCACCCAGAGTTCGAACTGATCTTTTTCAGCCGGGGATTTGTAGGTAGCGAGTATATTTTTGAGAATCGTCTCTATGCTCTCGGTCCAGATGCCGTAGTCCAGGGGGAAGAGAATGAGCGCTCTATTGTTCCCGGTCTTCGCAATTACCAGTCCGGAGTTTATAGATATCTCATTTATGGGGGAGACCGTCTCATTATACCCTGTCAAAGTCTGTGCAATATTCATCATAAAGTTTGCCTGTTCTTCATCGCCCGCGGAGTTGGCATATTTGATAAATACGTCCCTGCCTGCTGCATCTTTCAGTTTCATGAGACTGCCGACTATGACTGCGGTGTGGCGGGGGGTGAAGGCCTTATTCTCAAGAAAATTCTTAATATCATCACTGGAAACTCCAATGGAGGAGAGTTTTTTCCGGGAATCAATCCGTATCTGGGACGGAGGCTGTTCTCTCAGATAATCATTCATCGTCTGAGCAAAACCGGTATAGGAGATGGCCATTCCTATGCCTCCTCCTATAGGCGCTGTGGCAGCCGAGAAGCTCAGGTTACCGACAGCAGCAGCCCATCCCACCCTGTTCAGCTCTTTCTGGAAAACAGGGTTGCTCGAGTATACGTCCACTCCGAGGTTATAAGCGTATTCTCTCTTGTACCTGGACAGCGACAGCATTGCCTCAGCGGAGGAGTCTTCTCCAGCCTGTTTCTTTGATGTTACACCGGCGTAAGCATTGATGAAGAGACTGGCTACCCCTTTCGGGATGCCTGTTACCGTATCCACGGGATTTGTTGCAAGGTTCTCTCCAAACACCAATGGCTGCTTTGCGCAAGATACCAGTGCCTTCCCAAAGGCCTCAGTGTTCTCTATTTTTTTAAATTCATCGAGGGCGTGGATCTCCCCCAGGAGCTTCCTGAGTGCCCCGTCACCTGCAGCTTCGAAGACCCCGTAATCGGAATCCACGGTGTAATGGTCCATATAGCTGATAACCAACACGTTATCGCGTATCTTGTAATGTTCACTATTGACCTTGTCGGCACGTAAAATGTCCGATACCTTGCGGTCCGGGTATTGTTCGTATTCTGCGTCCGATGCACCCAACGTTCCTACGCCGGAGAAAATCAGCACTCCCAGGATCAAGACAACAACCGCTGAACGATACATATCATACCTCCGTCCGTCTTAGTTTCGATAGATTTTATCACATTGGGAAACAGATTGGAAATATTTTTAATTTGATCAGTATTAGCTGAGGTATTCATTGACTAATTTGGTCATGTCCGACCTGGTAAGAGGTTCATTTCCTACAATACATTCTCTTATTAAGCAGCCTGCATTTATTTGGATCTAACAAAAAATAAATGAAATAATATAAAATCTTTTAAGGGGTCTATAAGGTGAATGTCTACATCGGGGCCTTCGGTCCTGTACATAATATAAGTTTGACTTGGTGGAAGAGAGATTGAAGACAGATAAAGGCAATATCAGACGGTTGATAGAACGCAGTCCTGTTGCTATGGCGGTGGTGGACAAAGAAGGCAAATTCCTGCATTTTAACAATAAGTTCGTTGAGACATTCGGATATACTTTAGATGATATTCCTACCGTAGATGACTGGTGGCCTCTTGCATACCCTGACGAAGAATACAGGCGGGAGGTCCTCGACAGCTGGGGCGCATCTGCACGTCAAGCTATAAAAAACAGATCAGAGACAGAAAGCCAGGAATGGAAAGTGACGTGTAAGAACGGTGCATTGCGTGATATTGAGTTCAGGATGGCATCACTCGAAGGTATAAATATTATCATATTTACCGATATCACGGACCGTAAGAGGAGCGAGGACGCGTTGCTCGAACAGCAGCGCTATGTAACGAGCCTGGTCCAAAACTCTCCGATGGCCACATTCGTCCTTGACAGTTCGCACAAGGTCACAATCTGGAACAGAGCGTGCGAGGAGCTGACCGGATGCAAAGAGTCTGACATGCTCGGCACTGATTATCACTGGAAACCCTTTTACAGCCACAAAAGACCCTTATTGGCGGACATAATTCTCGACGGCGGTCAGGACAAACTTACATTGCTGTATAAGAGCCATTCCAGGTCCGCGCTGAATATAAACGGCATCACGGCTGAAGGATGGTATGACAACATAGGTGGGAAAAAGAGATACATTGTTTTTGAAGCCGCACCGATTTTCAACACCAAAGGAGACATGATAGCCGCTATAGAAACGCTTCAGGACATAACGGACAGTAAAAAACTCGAAGATGAACTCATACATAAGGCCTTATATGATTCCCTAACCGGCCTTCCCAATCGAATCCTGCTTCGTGATCGTATCCAAAACCTGTACTCCCACAAGAAGAGACAGCCTGAGTTGCGTTTTGCGGTACTTTTTGTAGACCTTGATGACTTCAAGAAGGTAAATGACAGTCTTGGACACATGATAGGAGATGAACTCCTTCTGTCTGCAACAAAGCGTCTCCTTGACGCAATACGGCCTGGTGATACCATATCCAGATTCGGAGGTGATGAGTTTGTTGTACTTCTCGACAATGTAAGCAGCACAGAAGATGCCGTCAAAGTAGCGCAAAGAATGCTTGAAGCACTTTCGGAAACGTTTCATCTGGAAGGCCATGATGTATTTATTTCCTCAAGCATAGGGATCGCTCTTTCCGACTGCGCTTCAGACAATCCGGATGACCTTCTGCGTAACGCAGATATAGCTATGTATAACGCAAAAGAAGGCGGTAAGTCCAGGCATGTGCTTTTTGATGCCTGTATGCATGACGCAGTCATAAATTCTGTCACCATTGAAAACGATCTGAGGAAGGCCGTTAAAATGGGCGAAATCTCAGTGCATTATCAACCCATCGTGGATATCCGGACAAATACGGTGGCCGGGTTTGAAGCGCTCGCCAGATGGCTTCATCCGGACAAGGGATATATACCGCCGTTGGATTTTATTCCGGTAGCCGAGAAGCTTGGATTAATCGAGGAAATAGGAGAATTGGTGCTGAAAAAAGCATGTATGGATATCAAAAAGTTGAATTCTGTTTATTCCTATGACCCTCCTCTCTATATAAGCGTAAACTTGTCGGCAAGACAGTTTAACAGCATACTTCCGCAGATAGTTGCCCAAATTCTCACGGAATCGGAGTTTGACGCTCGAAACTTGCGGCTTGAGGTCACAGAAAGCACTATCATGGAGAATATATTGACGGCATCTTCCGTTTTATCTGAAATAAAAGCGATGGGGGTGCAGGTATACCTTGACGACTTTGGCACAGGCTATTCTTCTCTTAACTATCTCCACAAATTCCCGGTAGATGCACTGAAGATCGATCCCACATTTACGCGAAATATAAGTGATGACAAACAGGCAATGGAAATTTTGAAATCAGTATTAAAACTTGCTAACAATCTCGATATGAAAATGATTATAGAAGGCGTTGAAAGTCAGGAAGCTCTTGGAGTCTTCAGGGACCTCGACTTCCAGTTCCTGCAAGGATTCCTTTTCTCAAAGCCGGTGCCACAGGAGAAATTAGTAGGGTTAATAAACAAATCCAGGCTGATAAGGGATGATACCCATAATACTAAAAAAAGCAGTTAGAAGTCATAAGTGAAATGTATATCAACCCGCACGATTAAATCAATGCATGCCCTTAGCGGCAGCGTAGGAACAGGACATTTCTAAATTGGGATTCGGGAATTTTGTTGCAAAATCATATTTAATCTTGTAAATTTAATGTAGGCAAGTAATGGTAATTTTTGACCTCTAACCATTAAGTCGAATCAGTACAGGTTGTTACTATG
>JBEKJD010000274.1:0-4227 GCA_050011415.1 Dissulfurispiraceae bacterium
CCCGTCGCTTCCCAGACCCTTTAAGCAAAGATGATCAAAATGGATTGTCGAACCTTGAGCACCATCTTATACTATGCAAAGCTGTGAGCATGCCGGAGGGTATCCCATTTACCCCAAATCCAAGAGCCCAGGATACTGACAAGACTATCTACAAAGAAGTAAGATCCAGCCTTCTCGCCGAAGATGATCCGACTTTTCATCTGAAAAATAAGGGTATCACAATTATTGCTCATTCGGTCGATTATAGCCCTGATAAGCAGACTATTGAAGTAGTATTTGACGATGAAGACGGCATTGTGGATGGCGGTCACACCTATCGCATTCTTATTGAGAACAAGGACCAATGCCCTGACTCCCAATATGTGAAATGTGAGATTATCACCGGCGTTCCCAAATATATGGTGGCATCAATCGCTCAGGGGTTAAACACGGCAGTTCAAGTCGAACCGATGAGCCTCCATAATCTGGCAAAAAAGTTTGATTGGATAGGTGAAGAACTGAAGGATATGCCTTATGCTGGAAAGATTGCGTATAGGGAAAACGAAGATCGCCCTTACACTATTAGAGACATCATAAGTCTGATGGAGTTGTTCAATATTGAGCTCTTTCCCGACGGATCGAAACATCCAAAAACGGCTTATGTCAGCAAGGCTGTGAGTTTGGACGATTTCGTTAAAAATCCAGCTAGTTTCAAAAAACTTCGCCCCTTATTAAAAGACATTCTTGAACTGTATGATTACATGCAGATAAAGGGGCGCACTCTGTATAACAATAAATTCAAGGGACGGGGGGCTGCTCTTGCCTTCTATCAGACAAGGAAGCGCGGAGAATACGAATACGTATTCTCTGGAGGGAAGGCAAAGTATAGGCTATATGATGGTGCGCTTTATCCGATCCTTGGTTCGTTTCGGTTCTTGGTCGAGTATAAACCGGATAAGGAAGAGTATTGTTGGAAAGTTGGCACCGTTGATAATGTGAAAAAATTATTTGATCAGATTGGTGGCGATCTGATTCATCTTACGAAGACAACAAGTGACAGCAGAGGTAAAAATCCTAATGCCATCGGAAAAGACGAGAACCACTGGGCCCTCTTGTACAATACGGTAGCGTTAGCATTTCTGCAAAAGCAAGGGGTATAAATGAATGAAAGTGGGGCAAGAGTTTTTTTATCTTGCCTCACTTTCTGTCTGCATACAAGTCTATTTTTGATACCATAATATCGTAGGGACCTGCCCCCATTGGTTGTACCAATCATAATTAGAGTATCCCAACTGTTTTGAAATTTCCCGGCGTTTTTATGATGGGCAGACCATAGGTGAGATATTTAAGAGAGCAAAAAGCGTCGGAAAGAATAAAAGCATAACGTAGGCCTGACATCAAACTCTTCAGCATAAATTTGACTCTCAGTGGCCGCTATGCATGCAATGCAACATCTTCGAGTGTGACTTTTTTGAAAACATCTTTGCTGCCGAAACGCTTGACCGCGTCAAGAATCTCTATCCCCGCAATCCTGCCTTCGGCGTCATAATCTACAGCGATACCCTCGGCAACATGATTCGTCGTCACTGTTGTCTCAACAAAGCGTATGTATAATGCATCCACTTCGGAATCGTACGTTATTCTCATCTTTCCTCCTTAAAAGAAATAGGTATAGACTGTTACTACAACTATTTCGCTTTCCCCTTCAATAAAGATCGGCCTCACTTGTTTAATCTTATAATACTTTGTATTCCAAATATTTTCAAAAGTAAAACTCTTTCTGCAATCACGCCGTCCCAATTCAGCGGAACCCCAAGTTGAAGTTGAAATTGCATCAATCACCTCGTCTTCGGTAGTTCCTCTGAAAAGAAGCTGCTCTATTGCGTGCCCTGACAGCCTGATTGGTTTCACTTAATCCTTAAGTACACAAGGAAGTTTGGTGGTCCCAACGGGATTCGAACCCGTGTTTTAGCCTTGAGAGGGCCACGTCCTAGGCCTCTAGACGATGGGACCATGTTGCGTATAATACATCTGTGTGTGTAATAATTGAGCGGTACAGCAACGGCAGCGAGCTGTACCGCTCGACTTTTTGAACTGGGGAGAGAGGATTCGAACCCCTATAAACAGCTCCAGAGGCTGCCGTCCTGCCGTTGGACGACTCCCCAATTTACAACGCTTAACTTTTTAAGATATAGGATATTATGCAACGAAGTCAATATTATTGCAACCGATAAACAGCCTGTCTGTCACAGCCTGTCCCTGCCGATCCAATAAATTAACAGCAGGAGAAGGGGAACACTTGTTTTTCGACGCGATGCACGGGTCTACTGAAAAGGGGGCGAGTAACGCCGAGCCCCAACTGAGAACGGATTCTGATTTTGCTACTTGAAAGAATTTGGATTTGGCGACGAAAGTAGTTTCAGCGCGTCGAAAAACAAGTGTTCCCCTTCTCCTGCCTTCCTTTCATTGTGCTATACTTTTTGATGCGTTTTATTGCGGACCTGCACATCCATTCCAAATACTCCCGGGCCACCAGCAGAGACCTTGAACCTGAATCACTGTGGAGATGGGCGCAGCTTAAAGGTATTAGGGTTATTGGCACCGGGGATTTTACCCACCCGTTATGGTTAAAGGAACTGAAGGACAAACTTGAGCCGGGCAGCAGCGGCCTTTTTACACTCAGGGGTGAACTGGAAAAGGAGGTTTTGGGGAGTGTGCCCGCTGTGTGCAAAGCTGATGTCTCTTTCATGCTTACTGCCGAGATAAGCTGCATTTACAGCAAAAACGGCAGGGTGCGGAAGATACATGCCCTTGTATTGGTCCCATCGTTTGATGATGCTGAAAGGATCAACCTGGCGTTGTCGAAGATAGGCAATCTCAAAGCTGACGGCAGGCCGATATTGGGGCTGGATGCAAAAGTCCTGCTCGACATAGTGATGCATGAGTCTCCGGAAAGCATGCTGGTCCCGGCCCATGCCTGGACTCCTCATTTCTCCGTGTTTGGCGCGCATTCCGGGTTCGATTCTCTTGAAGAATGTTTTGAGGAATTGACGCCGCATATTCACGCAATCGAGACAGGGCTTTCTTCAGACCCTTCAATGAATTGGCGTATTTCAGCCCTCGACTCTGTTACGCTCATATCCAACTCCGATGCCCACTCGTCCGCGAAGATAGGCCGGGAGGCGAATATTTTTGATACGGAGGTATCTTACCCGTCCATGATAAATGCCCTGAAGACGCGAAAGGGCTTTTCCGGGACTATCGAGTTTTTTCCTGAAGAGGGGAAATATCACTATGACGGACACCGCGCATGCGGCATTAGTCTTCCTCCTGCAGAGGCTGTCAAACATGACTGCCGCTGCCCTGTGTGCGGCAAGAAAGTAACGGTTGGCGTGATGCACCGTGTAGAGGAACTGGCGGACAGGAAGGAGGGCTTCAAGCCTGCAGGTTCGCCCCTATATTATTCTGCTATTCCCCTTCCCGAGATTATTTCTGAAGTGCTGAAAGTCGGCGTCGGCAGCAAGGCAGTGCAGGGGACTTATTTCAGTCTCCTTCAAAAACTCGGCAATGAGTTTGCCATATTGATGGAGACTCCCCTGGAGGACATTGAAAGCGCCGGGTCCCGAAAGCTGAGGGAGGCTGTTGCAAAGATGAGGGCCGGTGATATATACATTGTGCCGGGATATGATGGCGTGTTCGGCAAGGTAAGGCTCTTCGGGAAAATATGAATCGGCGAGTCGGGGAAGCGGTGAATCGGCGCAACGACAAAAAATATTCCTTTGTCTTTGCCCCGATTCTCCGACACTCCGATTCTCTGTTTCGGTATTTCAGAACAGCAGGCTGTTATCGTTCATTATCTCTTTTGCCAGCGTGATATACGCCTGTGCCCCTGTAGAATTCGGCGCATAGAGCACGGCGGGTTTGCCGTGACCGGGAGATTCAGCGAGAATGACATTTCTGGGTATAACGGCATCGTAGACTTTTGATTTGAACACCCTTCTTACTTCCTCGGAAATCTGACGGGAGAGTGCGAGGTGTTTGTTGTACATGGTAAGCAGTATGCCCTCGAGATCGAGGGCCTCATTGAAACTCCCACGTACCCGCCAAAGGAGTTTGATGAGGAGGCTTAATCCTTCCACGGCAAAGTATTCACACTGTACAGGGACAATGACCGCCTCTGCTGCAACGAGGGCGTTCAACGTAAGAAGGCCGAATGAAGGAGGGCAGTCTATAAAGATATACTGGTAC